>JANOUM010000743.1:0-1789 GCA_031416855.1 Rhodoferax sp.
TCGGTGGGAAAGCTCTTCTCGAAGATGCGTTTCGAGCTCGCAGAGGCGCTGCAAGCCGTCCAGACCCAAGCCAGGGCATCCCAGGCCGGCGTTGCCAAGGCTAGACGCAGCAAGAAAAAGTTGCCTTGAGTTGACTGACCAAGTAAGCAGGTTTTTTTGGTGTCACCAATCCGTTGCTGTGCAACATCATCCGCTTCCGCGCCGCCTGTCATTGCGGACCTGATCCGCAATCCAATGCACCCAGACTTGCGAGCCCTTCGACAGGCTCACGACACAGGCCAAGCTCAGGGCGAACGGATAGGCCTCAGCGCGAACGGATTGCCCCCCTGCAAAACCAGCCCGGCACCTTGGCACGACAATAGCTCGATGAGCGACCTACTTTCCCCTGCCACCAAAACACCCAGGGTGGGCTTTATCAGCCTCGGCTGCCCCAAGGCCCTGACCGACTCCGAATTGATCCTCACCCAACTCAGCGCCGAGGGTTACCAGACCTCCAAGACGCTGCAGGGGGCCGACCTGGTCATCGTCAACACCTGCGGTTTCATCGACGATGCGGTGCGCGAAAGCCTGGATTCGATCGGCGAGGCGCTGGCCGAAAACGGCCGTGTGATCGTTTCTGGCTGCCTGGGCGCCAAGGCCGGTACAGACGGCGGCAACCTGGTGCGCCAGGTGCACCCCAAGGTGCTGGCTGTCACCGGGCCGCATGCCACGCAGGAGGTGATGGACGCGGTGCATGCCAACCTGCCCAAGCCACATGATCCGTTTGTGGACCTGGTGCCGAATTCATTTGGTGTGGCCGGCATCAAGCTCACGCCGCGCCACTATGCCTACCTCAAGATCAGCGAGGGCTGCAACCACCGTTGCACCTTCTGCATCATCCCGTCGATGCGCGGCGACCTGGTGTCGCGCCCGATTGGTGATGTGCTGGCCGATGCGAGGGCGCTGTTCGAGGGGGGGGTGAAGGAGCTGCTGGTGGTGAGCCAGGACACCTCGGCGTATGGCGTGGACGTCAAATACCGCACCGGCTTTTGGGACGGCAAGCCGGTCAAGACCCGCATGCTGGAATTGGTGCAGGCGCTGGGCGACATTGCCGAGCCCTTTGGGGCCTGGGTGCGCTTGCATTACGTGTATCCGTACCCAAGTGTGGACGAGGTGATCCCGCTTATGGCTGCCGGCCGTGTATTGCCTTACCTGGATGTGCCCTTGCAGCACAGCCACCCCGATGTCCTCAAGCGCATGAAGCGCCCGGCCAGTGGCGAGAAGAATCTTGAGCGCATCCTGAAATGGCGTGCCGAATGCCCGCAGATCGTGGTGCGCAGCACCTTCATAGCCGGGTTTCCGGGCGAGACCGAAGCCGAATTCACCCATTTGCTGGAGTTCATGCGCGAGGCGCAGATCGACCGTGCGGGGTGTTTTGCCTACAGCCCGGTGGAGGGTGCCGCCGCCAACGCATTGCCCGGGATGTTGCCTGCCGAACTCCGCGAGGAGCGGCGTGCGCGTTTCATGGCTGTGGCGGAGGAGGTGTCCGCACAGCGTCTGCAACGGCGCATCGGGGCCACCATGCAGGTGCTGGTGGACGCGGCGCCGGGCCTGGGCCGCAAGGGCGGCACCGGGCGCAGTTATGCCGCTGCGCCCGAGATCGACGGCGTCGTGCGCCTGCTGCCACCCGAGAAGATCAGCAAGACCTTCAAGGTGGGTGATTTCACCAAGGCAAAGATCGTCGGCACGCAGGGCCATGATCTGGTGGCAGTGCCGATTTGACCAGTCCCGGAGTGTGTGGGTTTTGTCC
>JANOUM010000744.1:0-3964 GCA_031416855.1 Rhodoferax sp.
GCAAATTGATGCCAGGGTGCAGTTGCCCAAGGCCAAGATAAAGACGGCACCTTTGGGTGGTTTGGGAGCTTCCCATTTGCAGGCGAAGGTGCGCGGCCGGGGCCGATCCGATTTCAGTTCTGCGGCACGATTGTTGAATCAATACGTGCTGGCGCTGTGGCGGCGTCGAAGGAGATTCAAGTGAACGCGATCGTAATCGAACATGTGCCTGTGGCCGAGTTGCCGTCCTCTTGGCGTGCCAGGCTCGCGCAGTCCCCGGGTGCGCATGTAACGGTGCGCATCGAGCAGGAGGCAATGCAGACCACCGTTCCGAACCAAGAGTTCGTGACCGACGATCCATTGTTCGGAATGTGGCGTGACCGCGACAACATGGCCATTCCCCATCCCTGAGCGGGCGAGTCCGTCCCGCTGGGACCGGAAACATACCGTTTGTAAATCCAATTCGCGCGCTATTTGTCTACCAGACCTCCAGCTTCAAGCGCTGAGGCGATCCCGCAGGCACCCGCGCGAATGCCTTGTCACGGCTGACCAAAATAGCGTCCACCAATACCGCGTGCGCAGCAATCAACATGTCGAAGTCGCTGAGGTTGATATCTTGGGCCTCCAGGGTGCTGCAAAGCTCGCCATAACAAGTGGCAACCCGTTCGTCCCAGGGCAGCACGTCGATACGCAGCAGCAATTGGGTCAGGGCGTTGCGCAAGCGGACGGGTTGCCCCCTACGGTGCAAGCCATATTCCAGTTCTGCGAGGGTGACACTGGAGATCACGACTTGGCCGACGGGAAGTCGGGTCAAGCGCGCCAGCAAGGCGACATCGCGCCCCTGCATGATGTGACTGACAACGTTGGTGTCTAGCAGGTAGCGCTGGCTCATTCCTGATCACCGCCTTCAAAGGGGTCACGCCGTCCATGGGTTTGGCGGCGCTCAATCAGCAGATCGTCTTCCTTGTTTTGAACCACCACGTCGAGCAAGCCTTGCCAGTCGGTTGGCCTACGAGAAAGCACCACATCGCCCGTGGCGGGGTCACGGCGGATAAAGACTTCTGCCACGTCAAAGCGGAACTCCAGCGGCAGGCGCACGGCTTGACTACGGCCGGTGGTGAATATTTTGGCGGTTCGATGCATTTCGAGCCTTGATAATAAATGATAAGCATCATGATATATATTGACGACGCTGCCGTCAATCCGAGGCCGAGCAGTTGCTGCAATTAAGACCGTTGCCGACGTCCTTCGGCAGGCGTTTGTGCGTGTCGGTCAAAAGCAACTCCCCGCCTTCACCGCGACGCCTTTGGGGCCCTCCGGGATATTTGAATCCAGCGGCGGCACGCAAGGTCCTCGGCGTTATGGCACGGATCCGCAGTGTCTTTGCTTGGGGCACCTAACCATGCGGTATGGTGCACGATACATTTACTCAGTGTCGGTGCGTTGGCGCCCGACAACGATCTGGCCGTGATTACTTGCTGGCCTCGAACGCGTCCTGCAAGCTGAGATAAACGCGGCCTTCAAGCTTCTTGCCCAGCGACGTATGTTTAAGGCGGTCCATCACCGGCCCCTTTACCTCCGCCAAGGCGAGGTCGATTCCACGCCTGCTCAAGCTTTGTTCCATCTGGGTCAGAACGCCCAGCGCCGTAGCGTCAATCTGATTGCATGCGGCACACGCCAGTAGCACACGCTTTATGGAAGTGTCCTGGGCCAGGAGACTTTCAACATAGTCCTCTACAAGCGCGGCATTGGCAAAGTACAGGCTTTCATCCACGCGCAATGTGAGCAACCCAGGCACGGTCTCAACCCGATGGCGTTCGACATTCCTAAAGTGCTCGGTTCCCGGAACGCGCCCAACGACCGCCATATGCGGATGGCTGCTGCGCCACACCAGGACGCCGAGTGACAGGGCAACTCCCATCAGGATTCCTGCCTCGACCCCGAACGCGACAACGCCGAGTGCCGTCGTTAAAAGGGAAGAGGCATCTGCTTTGTCGTATTGCCAGGCTTCCTTCAAGGTTTCCGTGTCGACGAGAGAACTGACTGCAACGATGATGGTTGCTGCCAGCACTGCATGCGGCAGGTAGTGGAAAAGGCCCGTCATCCACGCAATGACCACTGCCATCAGTGCCGCGGAAATGACGCCCGCCAAGGGAGTGTTGGCGCCGGCCGAAAAATTGACTACAGATCGGGCAAAGCCACCTGTCACCGGGTATCCCCCGGACAAGGCACTTGCGACGTTGGCTGCACCCAGGCCCAGTAGCTCGCGATTGGGCTTGATTTTTTGATCCCGCTTCAGTGCCAGGGACTGCGCCACCGAGACGCTTTCGACAAAGCCGACCAAGGAAATAAGCAGTGCGGGCAACCAAAGGGGACCCAGCGCCGACCAACTTGGCGTTGCGAATCCGAACGCGGGAAGCCCCTGCGGAACGGCGCCTACAACGCTGACTCCGGCCGTCTCATCCCACCTGAAGGCGGTAACCAATGCCGTGGAAACAATGACGGCGACCATGGGAGCGAGTTTGGACGCCAGCTCCGCTGCTTTTGTGGACACACCAAATCGTGTCAAAGCCGTTGCCATGAAGCGCCTAGCCATCCAGAGGAATATGACGCTCCCCAATCCGAGCAAGAGTGTGACGGGCTTGGTCTGCGCAATGGCACTGACCAAAGCGTGGATGGTTTCAAATACGTTGTCCCCTGCGGCTTGCACGCCCATCAGATGCTTGAGCTGGCCCACGGCAATCAATATGGCCGACCCGGTGATGAAGCCGCTGATGACCGGATGACTCAGAAAATGCGCGAGAAACCCCAGTCGCAAGGCGCCGAATGCCAGAAGCATGGCCCCCGACAGCAGGGAGAGCTGAACCGCCATGGCCACGTATTCGGCAGAGCCACTGGCGGCGAGCGGCTGCAAGGCGCTGGCAGTCATGAGAGAGGCAACGGCCACCGGTCCCACGGCCAGCGTCATGCTGCTGCCGATCAAGGCATAGGCCACCATGGGCAGGATGCTGGCATACAAACCGACTTCCGGTGGCAGTCCCGCGAGCAACGCATACGCCAGGCTTTGCGGTATCAGCATCACCGTGACAATCAAGCCGGCAGTCAAGTCGCCTGCAAGCCACGCGCTTTGGTAGCGGCGCAACCAGTCTGGCAGGGCTTTCATGGTGGGCTTTTTGGCGGCATCAGGCAGCCTGGGACAGGGAGAGCAGCATCGATGACCGGGCACCCGAACGGCAGAATGCCAGTACGGGCGTGGGGGCTGATACCAGTGCTTCACGCATCGCATTCGCCTGAGCCGGGGTAATGGCGCCACTCACAACCGGCAGGTAGACGTATCTCAGTCCCTGCTCGGTGCTGACTCTCTCCAGTTCTGCAGACTTTGGCTGGCCTGGTCCGCCTTCACCATCCGGGCGGTTGTTGATGAGTGTCTTGAACCCGGCGGCGGCAATGGTGGGCACATTTTCTGGACACACCTGACCTGCGACGGAGAAGTGATCGGAAATCGCCTTGGTAGCCAGATTCATTTCAATTTGCACCTACGAGTTTTTTCGGGCGACCGTCCAAGAATACGAAGACCAGCATGCCTAAAGTCATGGCAATAACAAACACTGCCGCCTTGGGCTCACCTCCACCGAGTGACACCAGGGCCGGGCCCGGACAGAAGCCTGCAAGTCCCCAACCAGCACCAAAAATCAGGCTGCCGATGACCAGGCGTTTGTCGATGTCGTTGGACTTGGGCATGTGCATCGCGCCACCCAAAAGGCTTGTGGTGCGCTTCTTGGCCGACGCAAACGCAAACAGGCCGACGAAGATGGCTCCCCCCATCACAAGGGCGAGAGAGGGATCCCAGGCCCCGAACAGGTCGAGAAATCCGATGACTTTGGCTGGGTCCGTCATGCCGGCAAGGATGAGTCCAAGGCCAAAAATCAGGCCGACGAAAAATTCAGAAAGACGATGGTGATGCATGTTGTTCTCCTATGAGTGA
>JANOUM010000745.1:0-4323 GCA_031416855.1 Rhodoferax sp.
CGGTGCACCTGGCTGCCCGAGGGCACGTCGATCACCACGTCACCCAGCACCTGGGTCGAGCACGACAGGCGACGCCCGGCCTGCATCGCCTGCGTCTTGCTGTACTCCTCTTCGACAACGCCGAACGGCGTCAGGTTCTCGGCGCGCGACTTGACGCCGTGTTTGGCGAATTCACCCACCGCCACCGTCACCTGGCAACGGCCGCAGATGCCGCGCCCGCCGCAGACCGAATCGATGTCGACACCGAGCGAGCGAGCAGCCTGCAGCACCGGCGTGCCGACCGGAAAGCGGCCCCGGCGCCCCGACGGGGTGAAGACAACCAGCGCTTCCTTGCCGCCCACCATGATCAAACGCGCCGGCGTCGGCCGACCTCGCGCCGGCCGCGACCCATCTCGCCATCGGCACCCATCGTCGGATCGGCGCGGAACTTTCGGATCCAGCGCGCACAGTCGGGATCGTGGCCCATCATCACATCGGCCCCCATGGTGGCGCGGATCACCTCCTCGTGCAGCGGGTTGGTGATGGCCGAGGTCATGCCCGAGGCGATGGCCATGGTCAGGAAGGCGGCATTGACGCCGTTGCGCTCGGGCAGGCCGAAACTCACGTTCGACGCGCCGCAGGTGGTGTTGACCTTGAGTTCGGTGCGCAGGCGATGCACCAAGGCCATCACCTGCACACCGGCCAGGTTGATGGCGCCGATCGGCATCACCAGCGGGTCGACCACGATGTCGCAGGCCGGGATGCCGTAGTCGGCGGCGCGTTCGACGATCTTCCTGGCGACCTCAAAACGCACATTCGGGTCCTGCGAGATACCGGTCTCGTCGTTGGAGATCGCCACCACCGCCGCGCCGTATTTCTTGACCAGCGGCAGCACCGTCTCGAGCCGGTCTTCCTCGCCGGTGACCGAGTTCACCAGCGCCTTGCCCTGGTACACCGCCAGACCGGCCTCGAGCGCCGCCACAATGGAGGAGTCGATGGACAAGGGCACGTCGGTGATCGACTGCACCAGCTCGATCGCCCTGGCCAACAGCGCGGGTTCGTCGGCCAGCGGGATGCCGGCATTCACGTCGAGCATGTGCGCGCCGGCCTCGACCTGCGCCAGTGCGTCGGCGATCACGCGGCTGTAGTCGCCGCCCAGCATCTCGGCGGCCAGGATCTTGCGCCCGGTGGGGTTGATGCGTTCGCCGATGATGACGAAGGGACGGTTGAAGCCGATCACGACTTCGCGGGTGGCAGAACTGATGACGGTATCGGTCACGCGGTTTCCTCGAGTGGTTGGTTGGGTGTTGCTGTGTCGCGCCCGGGGTACCAGGGCACACGACCGTTCAGGACGCCGGCCTTCTGGATGATCTCGGCCACGCTCTCTTCCTGGCGGTAGGCCATCACGTGAATGCCCGACACGCCCTTGATCTCGCGGATTTCCTGGATGATGTCGACGCACAGCTGGCGGCCTTCGGCGGCTTGTTTCTCGGCACCGGCCACGCGCTTGATGATGCTGTCGGGGATGTGGATGCCCGGCACGTTGGTGCGCATCCACTCGCCAGCCTTGGCCGAACGCAGCGGACCGACCCCGATCAGGATGAAAACCTTGCCCAGCAGGCCGAGGTCTTCGACCCGCTGCATGAATTCGCGCAGCCGCGGCACGTCGTAGCAGTATTGCGTCTGGATGAACTGGGCACCGGCCTGCACTTTCTTGGCCAGGCGTTCGGCGCGCCATTCGAACGGCGGGCCGAACGGGTTCGCCGCGGCACCCAGGAACACCCGCGGCGCATGCGTGATCTTGCGGCCACTCTGGAATTGGTGGTCGTCGCGCAACGTGCGCCCGATCGCCAGCAGCGACATGCAGTCCAGGTCGAACACCGGCTTGGCCTGCGGGTGGTCACCGGCCTGCACGCCGTCGCCGGTCAGGCACAGGATGTTGCACACACCCATCGCCGCGCCGCCCAAAATGTCGCCCTGGATGGCGATGCGGTTCTTGTCGCGGCAAGATACCTGCATCACCGGCGCATAACCGACCCTGGTCAGCAGCGCGCACACTGCCAGGCTGGACATATGGCAGTTGGCACCACTGCCGTCGGTGGCGTTGATCGCGTCCACATAACCGTCGAACACGCGCGCCCGGCGGTACACGTCGTCGGGGTCGGCCGAGTCGGGCGGATCGAGTTCGGAGGTGACGGCAAACACGCCCTTGCGCAACAGGCGCTCCAGGCGTCCGGGCGAGGTGTGGCCCGGCAGGATCGGCAGCGGGTATCCGGGGACCGGTTCGTCTTCGAATTTCATGGCAACTGCACCGGTGCGGGGCTGGCCATCGTGGCCTTGTCCCGGGCGATCTTCAGCAGGGTGGAGCGGCCCTCCAGGCGACGATCGACGGCGAACTGCACCACCTTGATCGCCTGCCTGCCCTCGACCATGCGCTGGCTGCCTTCGAAGGCCTCGACCCATACGCATTTCATGCCGGGCTTGACTTCGCAGTTGCCGTTGGTACGGACACCGCCGCAGGGCCCGTTGCGCAGGTTCTTGGGGCAGTTCATCGGGCACGACATGCCGGTGGCACTGAGCGCGCACTGGCCGCACATCTGGCAGTCGAACAGGAAACCCTTGAGCAGCTTCTCGGCCACGGCGACCGGCTTTTCCAGCCGCTCGTAGCCGATGCGACTCCACACCGGGTGCAGGGCCACGAACAGGCGCTCCACCGCGGCGTAGAAGATCTCCATGCCGCGGGCGTGGCGCACTGACCATCGGCGCACGGCGTACATCAGGCCTCCCCGCCCGCGACCGGCGGAACGGCGCGGCCGGTCGGCTGTTCCAGGCCATGCGCGCGGATCAGACGCAACAGGTCCGCGTCGGAATACCGGGCCTCGATACGCGTCGCCTCGGCGGCCGCTTCGGCCTGGATGTCATCGCCACAGGCGCGCGGGTCGCTGCGTTTCCAGTCCGCCAGGTAGGCGTCCGAGCCGGACTTGCCGGCGCGCATGGCGGCGCGGTCGACCGCCTCCTGGAACCGGTGCGACAGCTGCACCTTGGCGGTCTCGCGACCCCGCTTCACGAGCACCTGGGCTGGCACATCGCGCCAGGAAATAACGATCAGTTTTGCCAAAAGACCACTCCTTCGCTTGCACGGCGCAAGCTGTGTTCCAGGTCCCCGTAACCAGTCACCCGGTGCTCGAATTCCAGGCCCAGGCGGGCAGCCGCCGCACGGGCATCTGCCAGTCGTTCGGGCGACGCCATCTGCGACAGGTAGACCAGCCGGCGGTAGTTGCCGAAGTACAGCGGCAGCAGCTCGGGATGTTTGTCGATGCCCAGGCCCTGCATGATCAGGCGCTCAAAGTGCCAGGCCAGAAAATCGGTCAGGTAGAAGGTGCCGGGTTCGGCATCAGCCAGCTCCGCAAAGGCCGCGCTGCCGGCGAAGAATTCGTAGCAATGCGCGCCAGGGATGCGCTCCACGCCTTCTTCCTGCAACACGGCATCGAGCAGGCCGCCGGTGCCGCAGTCGGCATATGCGACGAAGATCGACGCGTGCCGTCCCTTGTGCTGGCGGATCTTCTCGCGCACCGCGCCCGGGATCTTCTCGGGGCGGTTGTGCAACTCGGCAGGCAGGCAAGTCACCTCCAGGTGGGACCAGCCGTTGAGCCGCTGCAGGGCGACGATCTCATGCGCCAGGGCCCCGCAGGCAATCACCAGGGTGGTCGCAGGCTCGATCACGCAGAGCCTCGGGCCTAACGCGCGGCGCGCCGCGCGGCGATCAGCGTCTTGGCGGTTTCCACGGCAATACCGGCGTCGCGGCAATACGCGTCGGCGCCGACGGCCTTGCCGAATTCCTCGTTCAGCGGGGCACCGCCGACCAGAACTATGTAGTCGTCGCGCAGGCCCTTTTCCTTCAGGGTGTCGATCACCACCTTCATGTAGGGCATGGTGGTGGTCAGCAGCGCGGACAGGCCCAGGATGTCGGGTTTGTGTTCTTCCAGCGCGGCCAGGTATTTCTCCACCGGGTTGTTGATGCCCAGGTCGATCACCTCGAAGCCTGCGCCTTCCATCATCATGCCCACCAGGTTCTTGCCGATATCGTGGATGTCGCCCTTGACGGTGCCGATCACCATCTTGCCGATCGGCTCGACGCCGGTCTCGGCCAGCAGCGGGCGCAGAATCCCCATGCCGCCCTTCATCGCATTGGCGGCCAGCAGCACCTCGGGCACGAACAGGATGCCGTCGCGGAAGTCGACACCGACGATGCGCATTCCTTCGACCAGCGCGTCGTCCAGCACCCGTGCCGCCGTCCAGCCGCGGCCGAGCAGGATGTTGGTGGCTTCTACGACCTCGTCACGC
>JANOUM010000746.1:0-3802 GCA_031416855.1 Rhodoferax sp.
AGCCACCACCGTGCCCGCCTGCAACTCGAGCAGGCCTTGCTCGACAGCCGCCTGGCCGTGGCACACGTGCGCGACGAACTTGCCGGTACCCGGGCCAGCCAGGACCGTGCCCGTTACCTGGCGCTGCATGACGGCCTGACCGCTCTGCCCAACCGGGCGTTTTTCATCCAGCAGCTGCGTATCGCCAAGGCCGAGGCAATGCAGCAGCAGCACGCTCTGGCGGTGCTGTTCCTCGATCTGGACGGCTTCAAACCGATCAACGACACCCATGGGCATGCCACAGGCGATGAGCTGCTGCGGATCGTGGCTGCGCGGCTGACCCGCACAGTGCGCACCCGCGACATGGTCTGTCGCCTGGGTGGCGACGAGTTTGCATGCCTGTTGGCCGGGTTTCCGAGTCGCGAGCAACTGGAACATCTGGTGCACAAATTGCGCGATGCCGTGCAGGCGCCGTGCCGGATCGGCGACTTTACACTGACGGTCCGCGCCAGTGTGGGCATTGCCCTGGCACCCATCGATGGGGATACTGCCGAAGCCTTGCTGGGCAGCGCCGATACGGCTATGTACCACGCCAAGCGGCGGCATGGCGGCCACTCGTTCTTCGACCAGCTCGGCGACCAGTGAGGTCGTCGATCTTCCGCCTACCAATCGCCCTGCACCCTGCAACAGGTGTGGGGCGAGCCGATGCCTGCTTGTCAAGGATCCGAGAAAGACCGGCTTTACGATGGTGTAATCAGAGCGACACCAAAAATAAGGAAAGACGATCAGCAATGAAGACGGAGTCGCAAGCCCAGTCCTTTGCAGTGGAAGCCGCACGTTACGCGCTGATGCGCCGCCTGACACCGGTGCTGCGCCATCACCTGGTGGTCGACCTGCAACCGATCGGCCTGATCTGCCAGGTGCTGGAGCGCAAACTCGTTGCAGGCGAGAGCGGCCTTGCGCCGATCCGCGAAGGCCTGGCCCGGATCGACGTCCTGGCGCGCCGAGCCGTCGCCGCCTCGCTCGATGTGGTGGCCTGGCTCGCACCGGACGCCGAAGCGTCGACGCCGCTGGGCAGCGGTGTGGTCGATTGCCTGAACATGTTGCGCAGCAATTTCACTTTCCGCGGTATTGGCGTCCTCAACGAGGTGGGCGACGCCCCGTTGCAGGTACCGCAGGCTGCCTTGCGCGAGGTGCTGACCGCCACGCTGTTCGCTGTCACCGATGGCGCTGGCGGCCCGGTGGAGCTGACGGTGCACGCGCATCTGTCGGGCATCCAGGCGATGTTGTCGATCCATGCGGTGCCTGGTAGCGGCGAGTGCGTGCCAAACGACAGGGCCTACCGAGCCCTGCAGTGGAGCGATGTGCAGGCACTGGCACAGGCGCACGCGGTGCACCTGGTGCTGGACGGCGAGTTTGTGAGCGTCACCTTGCCTGTGATCTCGTCGATTGCCGGGTCGGATGCGCAGGCCGGCGCAGCGGCAGTTCACGGCGGCGCGCTGGCGCCGTAGATCCTGTCGAGCAGGGCGATAAGCTGGTCGAAATTGATCGGCTTGGTCAGGTGGTGGTGGAACCCCGCGTTGCGCGAACGCATTCGGTCTTCGGGTTGACCCCACCCGGTCACGGCAACCAGAACCGCCGCTTCGGTCGCCGGCAGGACGCGCAGGTGCCGGGCCAGTTCGAATCCGTTCAGACCGGGCAGGCTGATGTCCAGCATGCACACATCGGGAGCAAAGGCGCTCGCGCGCGCAAGCGCCTGTTCGCCGCCGTGATGGACCTCCACCTCGTAGCCGTGGGCCTCGAGCAGCAACGCAACACACTGCGCGAAATCGACGTTGTCGTCGGCCAGAAGGATGCGCCGCTGGCGGGGGTGCGGCCCGGGTTCAGGCGTGCCGGCCGGCTTATCCACGGGGGCTGTTCCGAAGGTTCCTAACGCGGGGCGACATCGCTCAGATCCACATCGACCCGGTGCCACGCGGCCCGCATGGCCGCGCGGGCCTGCTCACAAGTCAGGCTGGAGCCAGCGCGGCGCGCCTCCCAGGCACGCTGCATCGGGCCGTCGCCAGCGTCCGGCACCCGTCGGCCGACAAGGCCGCTGACGGTAGCCAGGCCGGATGGCTGCGCATGGTCTGCCGGTGCACCGGAGGGTGGCTTGGGATTGGTGTCGGTGTGGTGCATTTGCTTGCCCCGTGATGAGTTTGGACCCAACGCGCCGCCACTGAGGCAGCGCGCAACCTGGTGCCGACCTTGTACCTTGTGAGCGGTGGGCGCTGCCGGTGGGGGGGCAGCACCGCTCCTGGACCGGTCGGCCGATCAGCTGCGGCTGTTGGCCTGGTCGCGCAGGGCCTTGATCTGGTCGTGATTGCGCTGCGCGCCGTCCGCCTGGCGCTGCACCACGCTGCGGACGGACGGTGGCAGGGTCTGTTTGAGGGCCTTGCGGTAGGCGGCCAGCGCATGGTCTTCACCGCGCTCGCATTCGTCCAGCAGCGACGCATCGCTGTGGCCTGTCAGACTGCTTCTTACCGCCAACCACCCACGGTGCAAGGCACCGCCGACACTGCCGCCTTCCTCGGGTTCTCCGCCCAGGCGCACGACATGATCGCGCAACTCAGCCGCGGCGGTGCTGCATTCTTCGGCACGCTTGCGGAACACGGCCTGGAGTTCCGCCGACTCGGTGTGCCCGGCGCAGGCGTTGAAGCCATGCTCGCCGTCGCCACAGGTTTCGATCAGGTCGTTGAGCGTGTCGACCACGTCATCGTCGTCCACGTCCTCGTCCGCGACCACCGAGTCACCGGTGTAGTAGGTGCGGTCGGCGCGGTCCCATGCGGCGCGCATGGCATGGCGCGCTTTGTCCCAGGGCAGGCGTGATGTGCCGCGCAGCGTATCCCAGTCGCCAGCGAGTGCCGTCTCATGGTTGTCGAAATCGTCCGCATGCCGCGCTCGGTAGCTCCAGCCCAGCTCGTAGGCCGGTCCGTAGTCGGTGTAGTTGCGCCCGGCCTCGAAATACGGCTCGCGTGTGTAGTTGTTGCGCCAAAAGGCCTCTTCCTCGGTCGGGTTGACCGATTCGGCGGCGGCCTTGCCGGCCAGGCCCCCCACGACGGCACCGGCCACTCCGCCCACAGCGAGCCCTACCGGTCCACCGATGGCCCCGGCGGCGGCCCCGGCAATCGCGCCTCCGGTGGCGCCCACGGCCGTACCCACCGGGTGCGCTCCAGGGGCGTTCGTGATCGGGTCGCGGTTTTCATGTGTTGTGAATCTGTCGTCTGCCATGTGGATGCTCCTTGAGAATTTGGATAAGAAAGCCAGGGGGCGTTGCAAGCCTTCCGGTGTTGCTGATCTTGCTGCGCGAAGCGCGGCTTGTACGTCAGCAACGCAGCAGTCTGTCTGTAGGAACGGGCCGCTTGCGTGCGCTTGCGTGCCGCCCACCCGAGGGCGCGATGCGCAAGAGGTGACGCAGCTGTGCGCGTTGTCTGACACCGGCGCGCGTCTTGAACCGATGGCGGCCGGGCGCGCGGACTCCTACGCTTCAGGGTCAGTTCAATTTCAAAGGAGCGTGCAATGCAGATCCAACCAAAGGGGAACCCCATGCCAAGCAATGACAAGAACCAGGTCCAGGGCGAGGGTGACTACGCGTCGAACAAGCGTTATGTCGAATCGGTCAAGGACTTCGTTCAGTCCGGCAAGGTGGACCAGGCCGCGCGCAAGGCCAAGCCCGAATCGCCGGCCGAAGAACAGCAGCTGCAGAGCGCAGAGCGCGCCGGCGAATCGCATTCCAAGGGGGAGGATCCGTCCCTCAAACACGCGCCCCCGCGCAAGCCCTGAA
>JANOUM010000747.1:0-2332 GCA_031416855.1 Rhodoferax sp.
TGCCGCTGGGCCAACCACTGCCGGCAAGGCGCGTGACGCATCTTGCAAGCATTGTCCGGCGGCGGTCCGACCGGATTCCAGCCAACCCGGACCAGGCCCGTCTGTGCGTGCACTGGCCGAAGGACGGTGCCGCACACATCCAGGCGGGCGCCCGCGCGGTGCGGGTGATGGCCGGTCTGTGGGCACACGGTGCAAGGGCGGCGGCCGCACCGATTGCGCGCTCGGGTTGTATCGATCTGGAGACCCTCGCCTGCGCAGCCGCGGTGGATGCGCCGTTGCCGCATCTGCCGTCGCTTGCAGGCCAGATCCAGACGCAAAAGCTGGCGCTGCGTAGGTTGGCGGATGACTACGCGACGATCAGTGCGTGGCTGGCCAGGGCGGCAGGATCGAGTTGGGACGCGGCAAAAGCGGCGCGCCAGAGCTTGGGGCTGGCGCTGGTTTTGGGTGAAGGCCAGCGGCTGATCACCAAGGACTGGCTGGCGGCCGACATAAACGCCCTGATCGCCGCGATGCTGCGTCGTTCCGCAAACTTGCTGGATCGGCTGGAATTGACAACCTCCGCGATCGAAGCGGACTTGGCCGGGCCGTGCGCCTTCGGGCGACAGCTGAGCCGGGTAGCCGAATTGCTTGACTGTGCGACCAGTTTGGCCCGCAATGCAGCTGTTTTTGTGGGGGAGTTTGACCAGCGCTGGCAAGATATCCGGCACCAGGTGGCAGATGCAGTGGCGCTCACTGCCGATCCGGCAACCGCTCGGGAGCAGCGGCCATGAAAACGCTCGTCACGTATTTTTCATGCACCGGGCAGACCGCGCGGATCGCGAGGGAGATCGCAACGCGCTGCGACGCGCACCTCGACACCATCCACCCGCAACGGCAAGACGACTCCTGGTTCGCGACCTGGTGCGACAACTGGCAGGCCCTGACTCGGGCAGAGCCGCCGATCCAGAGGCCGGGCCGCAATCCCGGGTTGTATGACCTGGTGGTGATCGGGGTACCGATCTGGCGCGTCGGACCAGCACCGCCCGTGCGCTCCTACGTCAGACAATACGGCGACCGGTTCAAGCAGATAGCTTTCTTCTGTGCCGAGGGCCATGGCCCTGAGGCGCGCGGATTTGCCGAGTTGAGCCAGCTGTGTGGCAAGCGGCCGGTCGCGACTTTCGCCGTGGCAAGAAAGCGCCTGCCCACTGTTGCCTGCCGCAAACAGCTGTTCGACTTCGTGGACAGCGTTCTCGGCGATGGTGCCGGCCGATAGGAAGAACCGGCCACGGTGATCGGGCGGCCAGTCAGTCAGCTTCCCGCGGCCCCGGCCCGGAACGGCCTGCCACCCAGCACCGTGCCCCGACGCCGCAAGCCGGTGCATGGCACACCACGCGGCGGTCATCAGGCGTCTTGCGTGCTGCGGTTTGCGGCGTTCGCCTTCGGGGCTCGGCGCTTTCACGACACATGCAACAGGTTGACGGTGAAGCTGCGCTCGGCGAACAGCCAGTTACCGCGGACGTTGACCAGGCGGTCTTCATAGGTGCCCAACTGGACCCGCGCTCGACCTGCAACCGGCACCAGCCACTCAGAGGTCTGGACCCGCAATGTCGCGCTGTCGCCATCGACGTGGAGTGCTCCCGGGCGCCCGGCAAAACTGACGTACTGGTAGGCCGCCATGGCGCTCAGCCACGCGGCGCGCAGGTTGGCGTGGCCGGTGATCGTCTTGCCACGGATCAGCCAGACGCCGTCGGGCGCCCAGGTGCCGACCCAGGCGTCAGCGTCGCGCTGGCACACCGCGTCGCCATATGCATCCACCAGTTCGCGGATCGCGAGCCGGTCGTCAGTCGTGCCTTCAAAGGACATGGCGGGCCTCCTGCTGTGTGTGCTTCAATACCCTGCTGCGTGATCCCGGCGCAGCGGGCAAGGTCTGGCGCCGCGCCCATTCGTCGATCGGCGTCAGCCGCACCGGAAGCTCGCGCAGCACCGGTGCCATGTCGACCCGGAACGGCTGCTCCGGCGACTCGTTGTACCAGGTGTAGATGCGGTGCAGCTCGCCTATCAGGCGGTCCGCCTCCAGCGAGGACCGTCCCTCGAACACCTGACGCATGCGCTGGCAGAACGCATCGATACCCTGGCTTTCCCAGGTCAGGGGTCGGCCCCATGCGAGGCCCAGAATACGGGCCAGCTCCGGCAGTCGCACGGTCTGGGCACCCCCTACGGCAAACCTGCGGCCCGCCAGGTGCGGCCGCTCCATGGCTGCGACCATCAGGGCGGCCAGGTCGTCCTGGCAGATCCAGCTGACATCCAGCGTCTCCTGGTGCGCATACTCAATCCGGTTGTGCTGCGCGATGGC
>JANOUM010000748.1:0-3432 GCA_031416855.1 Rhodoferax sp.
GGCGCAGCGCGCCGGGTTCGTCAACCGGGAGATTCCATGAGCAGCAAGTTTGCAGGCCACGCCCAACCTGCCCAACCTGCCCAAGGTTTTCGAGCACTACAAGTCGGCGCTCATCAGGAACACCTTCGTGCTGCGCACTGCGGTGCGAGCGTGCTTGGGGCGGCCCGGCGCGGCGCTCATGGCGTCTGCTCGGCACTGGTTTCAAAGCAGTCACGAAAACTGAAATAAGTGGATGTGAAGAACATGGCCGCGACCAGCATTGCCACCGGCATCAGCACCAGCCCCGCCATCCCCGGGCTGCCGATGATGCCGGCGAACAGCGAGACCGCCAGAATCGCGAACATCAGGATCGACATCCAGACCAGCCCGAATACCGCAAACGCCCAGAAATTGCGCAGGCAGGCCACCAGGCTGAAAAATACGCTCTTCACTGGCGGCACCTGGTGCCAGTGGACCAGCGCTGGCGCATGCCAGAACATCAGCGACAGCGGCAGCTGCAGCAGCAGGAACGCCAGCATCGCATTCTGGGTTGCGGGATCCTGGGCCATTTCCAGCGTGGGCATTTGGCCGGTGAGGTAGCGGGTGGCGAAGTTGCCGCTGTCGAACAGGCTGGTAGCGCCCATGATGACCCAGAAACCCAGCCCATACAGGAGGCCCAGTACCAGCATGGCGTGCATCTGCTGGCGCCCGGCCCGAAACGCGCTCAGGAACACCGTCGGCATCGGGAACTTGCCGGAGTCGGCCTCCTTGCTGGCGGCCATCAGGGCCAGCGTACAGGCCGGCAACAAGGCCAGTGCCAGGGACAGGCCGATCACCGGTATGGTGCCGACCACCGACATCACCGCCAGGAACATGAAGAACAGCCCCGACAGCGCCAGCGGTTGCCGAAAAAAGGTGCGCATGCCCAGCTTGGCCCAGGAGATGCCGCTGCGGGCCGGTACGAGTCGTAGTTTCATCGGTGGCCCAGGTTGTCGATGCGCTGGCGCAGCACCCGTTCGAAATGCGACGGGTCATGCGGCTTGAGCATCGAGGCTTCGCGCGGCAGGTGCAGGTCCCACAGTCTTGAAATCCAGAAGCGCAAGGCTCCGGCGCGCTGCATCGCCGGCAGCAGGCGGTGCTCGGCGGCGCTCAGGGGTCGCACTCCGGCGTACGCCCGCAGGAAGCTGTCTTGCAGCGCCTGGTCGCCGGCGCCGCTGTCCAGGTCGACACACCAGTCATTGAGACATACGCCGATGTCGAACAGCCAGCTGTCCACGCCCGCAAAATAAAAGTCGAAGAAGCCGCTCAGCAGCACCGGCCCGTCGGGCGGCAGGTGGCCCGGTGGCGTGTCGAACAGCACGTTGTCCCGAAACAGATCGGCGTGGATCGGCCCGCGCGGCAGCGCCGCGAACCGGGATCCGGCGGCGACATGGTTCTGGTAGGCCAGCTCGCTTTGCAGCAGTGCCGCCTGTGCTGGCTCCAGGAACGGCATCACCACCGGGGCGGTGCTGTTCCACCACGCGAGGCCGCGCAGGTTGGGTTGGTGCATCGGAAAGTCGGCCGCAGCCAGGTGCATGCGCGCCAGCATTGCGCCTACGCAGGCGCAGTGCGCCGCAGTGGGGGCCAGGGCGCTGGCCCCGGACAGGCGGTTGACGATGGTGGTGGGTTTGCCGTGCAGCGTATGCAGGTACACGCCGGCCGGATCGGACGCGGGGTCGGGTACCGGGATGCCACGCTGCGCCAGATGTTTCATCAGCCCCAGGTAAAACGGCAGCTGTTCGAAGCCCAGGCGCTCGAACAGGGTCAACACATACGCACCACGGTCGGTGGTGACGAAGTAGTTGGTGTTTTCGATGCCCCCGGTGCAGCCCTGCATGGATTGCAATTCACCCAGGTCGAGGCGACTTGCAAGTGCGCGGGCATCGTCGAGCGCGACGTCGGTATAAACCGCCATGAATCAGTGGCCCGGCGCTCAGAATCCCAGGATCTTCCAGACCCTGGTGCCGCCGGACGCCGATGCACTGTTGCGCTCACCCGCCGATGGAACGCGGTTTGCACTGGCAGGCAGCACGTCGTAGGCGGGCATGTTGCCTTTGGGTGACACGGTGATGGACTGGGTCTCACCGCCGACCCGCAATTCGTCGATGCGCGACCCGGCGTCTTCGACCCGTATGCGTTCGATGCGCTGCTCGACCCGGCCGCCAGTGCCTGGCGCCTGTGCCACGGACACCCCCGGCGCAGACAGGCAAACCAGCGCAAGCGCGAGGAGGGGGAGCAGGGTCTTGGTCATGCGCGGATTGTAGAACCACTGACCGTCGCGCCGGCGCAGGCAAAATGCCTGCATGAGCGACACACCACCCCCACCCGGATCGCCGGAGCCCACCCGTCCCCGAGTCTTGCTGCTGGTCGATGGCTCCAGCTACCTTTACCGCGCCTACCATGCGATGCCGGATCTGCGCGCCGTGCCCGGCGACCCGGACAGCGCCGCCACCGGTGCCATCCGCGGCATGATCAACATGCTGCAGAGCCTGCGCAAGGAGATGCAGGCGCAGTACGCGGCCTGTGTGTTCGACGCGCGCGGCCCGACCTTCCGTGATGCGATCTACGACAAGTACAAGGCGCAACGCGCACCGATGCCAGACGACCTGCGCGCGCAGATCCCGCCGATCCATGACGTCGTGCGACTGCTCGGGTGGCCGGTGCTGGATGTGCCCGGGGTCGAAGCCGACGACGTGATCGGCACCCTGGCCGTCACCGCCGCCTCGCAGGGCTTCGAGGTGGTGGTGTCAAGCGGTGACAAGGACCTGGCCCAACTGGTGAACGAACACATCACCATCGTCGACACCATGAACGGCCGGCGCCGGGACCTCGCCGGTGTGCAGGCCGAGTTCGGCGTGCCGGCCCGGCTGATGGTGGATTTCCAGACCCTGGTGGGTGATGTGGTCGACAACGTGCCAGGCGTCGAGAAGGTCGGCCCCAAGACGGCCGCCAAATGGCTGCAGGAGTACGGGTCGCTGGACAATATCGTCGCCCATGCCGGCGACATCAAGGGTGTGGCAGGCGAGAACCTGCGCAAGGCGCTGGACTGGCTTCCCACCGGTCGTGCGCTGCTGACCGTCAAGACCGACTGCGAGCTCGACAGCTGGGTTCAGGGGTTTCCCTCGCTGGAAGCGATTCGCCTGGGCGAAAGCAACCTGGCCGGCCTGAAGGAGTTCTATGAGAAGTATGGGTTCAAGGGTCTGGCGCGGACTGCCGCAGCCGCGCTCGAAGGTGCTGCGGGCGGTGCGGGCGGCGCGCCGAAAGCCGCGCCCCCGGACCGGCAATCCGGGTTGTTTGCGCCGGCGCCGGCCGATGCGCAACCGCAGGTAGTGGAGGTAGTGGGCAGTAGCGCGGTCGCGGGCCCGTTGCGCTACGACACCGTGCTGACCTGGGCGCTCTTTGACAGTTGGCTGG
>JANOUM010000749.1:0-3678 GCA_031416855.1 Rhodoferax sp.
AGACCAGCGAGCACGCCGTCACCGGCACGCTGACGCTCATGGTAGGCGGCAATCAGGCCGCCATCGACCGCGCGATGCCGGTGCTCAAGTGCATGGGCACCGACACCTACTTTTGCGGCGGCCCGGGCACCGGCCACGCGATGAAGATCACCAACAACCTCCTGGCCACCACCATCATGGTGGCCAACACCGAGGCGCTGGCCATCGGCATCAAGGCAGGCCTGACGCTGGAACTGATGCAGAAAGTGATGCGCACGACCATGGCGTGGAACCAGCAGCTGGCCGTGGCCATGCCCAAGAAAGCTTTCCTGGGCGACGACAGTCCTGGCTTTGCCTGCCGCCTGGCGGGTAAGGACGTGCGCCTGGCTTGCGAGGTGGCCGAGGCCCAGGGCTTTGAGGCGCTGGTCGGCCGCGCGGCGCAAGCCACGCTCGATCGTGCTGGCAAGATGGGCATGGGCGATCGCGACACCGCGGTACTGATGAAGATTCGCGAGAACGAGCTGGGCATCCAGGTGCGCCAGGCTGCTGCGTCCCCGGTCAATACCGCCTGAGGAGGGCGAACACCATGCCAGCGTACGTAATCAACGACATGGTTGTCACTGACCCGGTGCTGTTCGAGGAGTACAAGAAACTTTCGCCGCCGACCGTGGCGCAGTACGGCGGGCGCTTCCTGGCGCGAGGCGGCCGCACCGACACGCTGGAGGGCGAGTGGTCGCCCAAGCGCCTGGTGATCATCGAGTTCCCGAGCGTCGCCCAGGCCCGCGCCTGGGCCGATTCGCCCGAGTACGCGCCGGCCAAGCGGCTGCGCCAGATCACCACCATCTCGAACCTGATCGTGGTTGAGGGCGTGGCACCGGTGTGAACAGCGGCGAGCGGCTGTTCTCCGACAACTTCATCGCCGACACGTTCCTGTGGTGGCTGGAACAGAGGAAGGCGAAGAACCCGCTGTTCCGGCAGATCGGCTTCTGCGGACCGCACCCGCCGTACGACCCGCCGCGCCGGTACATCGCATGTACAAGGACGTGGACATCCCGGTGCCGGAGGTGACGCAGGAGGAGATCGACGCCCAGACGCCCGGCTGGAGCACGCCGATCGCCTATGCGCACTTCCGGGATTCCTTCCCGTTCACCGGCAGCTTGCTGGTGGTGGAGTTGCGCAGCGATCCCGCCTCACAACTGCGCCGCACGAACTACGCAGATCCGGGTGACGCAAAGTCGCAACCATCGGCTGTGAAGCGGGAATGAAGCGACGCAACTGCGCGCCCTGATGGGCCGCTTCAACCTGGGCTGGGGAGCGGTCAAATGACGGCGCAGCAAAAACGTGGACAAGGGGGGAGCCGGAATGAGGCCCATAGGGAAACCGATGGATTCGCCACCGTACCCCAAGATGTTGCGCGCGCCCGAAGTCTTCTTGCCGGTAGATGACCGGGCCGCGATGGCATCCCAAGCTGCGTCTTGCGCCGCATCTGCATCTAGGCTGGCGACGACCCGGTCGAGGACGCGGATGCGGTCAGCTTTCGGTAGCTGAAGCAGTTCGGCTTCGAGGATTTTTACTGGCGTTCCCATGGGCGCTCCATTGGTTTGACCCCATAGGTCGCCACAAACGGTTGCGTAATGACTCGGCAAGCTGGCGCGTCGCCATCAAGTGCTGCCCCTGGACGACCGCTTCCGTGAGCGCGTCGCCGATCCGACGCGACCCTTGGCCAGCCAGCAACGCGACCTTTACCGCTATTTTCCCGGCACCAGCCCGGTGCCGAACCAGGCGTTGCCGCTGACGCTCAATTGCCGTCATTCGTTCACGGCCCAGCTGGCGCTGAATCGCGCCGACAACCAGGGGTTCCTCGTCGGCGCGCGGGAAAACGACATGAGCATCGCGGCACCCAAAATCGGCATGCGTCCAGTACACGCGGGCGAGCTACTTCGCGAGGATTACCTCAAACCCCTGGGCATGAGTGCAAATGCGCTGGCTTTGGCGGTGCGCGTCCCGGCTTCACGCATTGACGACATCGTGCTGGAGCGCCGTGGCATTACCGTGGATACCGCGATGCGGCTGGTGCGTTACTTCGGCGGCGATGTGCAAAGCTGGATGAACTTGCAAACTGCCTACGAGGTCAAAGTCGCGCAAAAGACGCTCGCCCGCAAGATCGAGAAGGAACTGTTGCCGATGGTGGCATGCGTGATGGGACATGGATTGAAAGAGCCGCCCCTTTGAGAGGAAGGTTGCGGCGAAACTCCCAACGCTGCTGGTGCCGTACAACTGGCGCCCCGCCGGCAACACCGCCATGCCAGCGCCGGCGTTCGCCGGCGCAGCGTAGAGCAGCCTTTACCAGGTCGTTTGTGAGCGTGCTAACTGCTGCGCCACTTGCGCTCGGCGTCGTCCCAGGCCTGGAGTGGCTGCAGGTCCGGCACCCAGGCCAATCCCGACTTCGCATCGGACGACACAGCCTCGGGCGTGACCACGACGTCGAGCAAGGCTGGCCGGTTCGCCAGGGCGCGCTGGATCGCGCTAGGCAGGTCCTCGGGCCGCTCCACGCGCTCGCCATACATTCCGAAGGCGCGCGCCATGGCCGCGTGGTCGGCGTACTGCAAGCGCGTGCCAACCACCTTGCCGTGCGTCTCCAGCTGATCACGCACCTCAATCGCCCAGGAGCCGTTGTTGGCAACCATCACAAGCAGCGGCGCACGCTGCCGCACCGCGGTGTCGATCTCCATGGCGTTGAAACCGAAGGCGCCGTCACCGGTCGCAACGACTACCAAGCGGTCCGGGCAAGCCAGGCTGGCGGCGATTCCAAATGGCGTGCCTACGCCGATGCAGCCGAGCGGCCCGGGGTCGAGATACGTAGTGGCGGGAAGCCCGACGCGCGCAAAGCTGAGGAAATCGCCGCCGTCGGCGACGACGATTGCATCCGGCGGCAGTGCGTCGCGCAGCGCGGCGAGCGCACGGTTCGGATGCATGCGTCCGTCGGTCCCGGGCGGCGCGTTTCGCATGCTGGTCACCAGCTTCTCCGAGCGCTCAACGTGCTGGCGGCGCAGCTGCGCCGCCCACTCGCGGTCGGTGGCGGCCTGCCGGCCTCCGGCAGCGCGCAGGATCGCCTCGATCGCCAAAGCGGGCGTGGCGAGAATTTCAACCGCGCCGCGGCGGTTGTCGCGCAACTCGGAAGCGGCGTCTCCGATGCGCAGAAACTTTGCCTCACCGAAAACAGCGGGTGAACCATAGGCCAGCTGGAAGTCCAGCCGGCGCCCCACGGTCACCACCAGGTCTGCCTGGCCCATGACCGAACCGCGCATCGCCGCCACTACTGAGGGATGCTGCTCCGACACAAGGCCGCGGCTTTCCCCCGTGTCGAGGTAAGGCGCCCCCAGCTCGGAGAGCAGCCGGGCCAACGGCTCACCAGCCCCCTGTGCACCGCGGCCCGAGATGAACAAAGGCCGCCTGGCCGACCAGAGCAGGTCGACCGCGGCCTGAACGGCTTCGAAATCGGGTGCCATGCGCGGGGGCCGCTTTGATGCGAAGTGCTCCGGCAGCTGCACCGCGCGAGGCACCTCGGCCCGCAACGTGTCCACCGGGAAGTCCAGGTACACCGGCCCCGGATCGCCGCCACAGCCTAGCGCGCGCGACACCGCCTCGTCGAGTTCCTGCAGCACGAGCGTGGGCTCGCGAACGGTACGGGCGTAGCGC
>JANOUM010000750.1:0-2075 GCA_031416855.1 Rhodoferax sp.
GGCACGGCGGGCGACGAGTTTTTGTTTGGCTTCAACTTCAACGATTACGCCAACAGTGGTGCCGGCAACGACACCCTGGACGGAAATCTTGGCAACGACTACCTGAACGGTGGGGCCGGCAACGACTTGATTTTTGGGGACCAGGGCAATGACACGCTTGTGGGTGGCAGTGGCTTCGACACACTGTACGGCGAAGCGGGCGACGACACCTACATCGTCTCTTCCGTCACGAGTTATGTCGTCGACGACGCGGGTGTCGACACGGCAATCGTCAGTGCCAGTTTTGTCAAACTGCCATCGACCGTCGAGCAGGTCAGTTACATCAACGGCGCGCTGGCCCTGCCTTATTGGATCGATGCGCTGCTGCCGGACGATGCTTCCGGCTTGCATTACCAGGCGCTGGTGGGGGCCGCGAAGCAGATGCAGTTCGCCTTCCCGGACGTTTTGCCCGCCTACAACACGGACCCGGGTGACGGCAACCAGTTCATCGGCTTCAACGAGGCGCAGAAAGCTTTCGCCCGCGTTGCGCTGGCGTATGTGTCCACGGTTGTCGATGTCGGTTTTACCGAGACCCTGATCACCGATGCCACCAACACCATCGCCTTTGGCAACAATGCCCAGGTCGGCAGTGCTGCGTATGCCTACTTTCCTTCCGAGTTGGTTGTCGGCAGCGACGTGTTCCTCGATCGCGGCGACCCCCTTGACACATCTGAAAACCTGGTGCCTGCCGACGGCCAGTACGCGGCACTCACCCTGATCCACGAACTGGGCCACGCGTTGGGCCTGAAGCATCCATTTGCTGGCGGGGGCGAGGCGCCCTTCCTGACGGGGTCGGAAGATGACACCGAGTGGACGGTGATGAGTTATTGGCACCACCCTGCGCAGTACCACCTGGCCTTCAGCCCGCTGGATGTCGCGGCCCTGCAGTACCTGTATGGCCCCAGCAGTGCTGCACGAACCGGCAATGACACCTACCAGATCGGCGCCACCACGGCAAACTTCGTGTGGGACGGTGGCGGACAAGACACCTTGAGCGCCAGTGGTCTCTCGCAGGCCGTGACCCTGTACCTGGAGCCGGGGTACTGGGGATATGTGGGCAGCAAGGGCGCAACCATCACCAGCGCCGGGCAGGTCACGGTCAACTTCGGTTCGGTGCTGGAAAACCTGGTGGGTGGCCTGTCGGACGACAACTTGAGCGGCAACGCGCTGGCGAATACCTTGACCGGCGGCGGCGGCGGCGACACGCTCGCCGGCGGACTGGGCAACGACACACTGGACGGTGGCAGCGGCTTCGACACGGTGGTGTTTAGCGGTTTGCGTGCTGCCTACAGCGTCACGCGGGGCGTGGGCGGCACCACGGTGAGTGGAGCGGAGGGCGTCGACCTGCTTCTGGCGGTGGAAAAAATAGGCTTCACAGACCAGAACCTGTTTGTCAGGCCACCCGAGTCCGACTTCGACGGTGACGGCCGCAGCGACATCCTGTTTCGCAACACTTCGACCGGTGCCAACGCGATCTGGAAAAACGGTAACAACACCACGGTGCAATCGGTGGTAACCGAGGCCAACCAGGCCTGGAAGGTGGTGGGCATTGGCGACTTTCAGGGCGATGGCAAAGCCGACATCCTGTGGCGCAACAGCAGCACCGGGCAGAACTACCTGTACAACGCGGGCAGCGCCGCCACCGGTATCTCGCTCACCACCGTGGCCGACCTGAACTGGAAGGTCGCTGGTGTGGGCGACTTCGACGCCGACGGCAAGAGCGACATCCTGTGGCGCAACACCAGCACCGGTGCCAACACGATCTGGAAAAGCGCCAACAGCGCCACCGTGCAGTCGGTCGTGACCGAGGTGAATCAGGCTTGGCAAGTGGTGGGTGTGGGCGACTTCCAGGGCGACGGCAAGAGCGACATCCTGTGGCGCAACAGCAGCACCGGGCAGAACTATTTGTACAACTCCGGAAATGCAGCCACTGGCGGTTTCCTGTCCACGCTGGCATTGGAATGGAAGTTGGCCGGTGTGGGTGACTTCGATGGCGACACCAAGAGTGACATCCTGTGGCGCAACAGCAGCACGGG
>JANOUM010000751.1:0-2851 GCA_031416855.1 Rhodoferax sp.
TCCTGCAGCACGCGCATCACCAGGTCGACATCGCTGTCGTAGGCCACCTGCAACACCGTCGACTGCCACAAGGTCCGGTCACTCAGAGACAGGTTCTCGACGCGGTTGACGATGAACATCTCGTTGGGGACGATCGACTCGCGACCGGTCGGCGACCGGATCACCGAGTAGCGCGCGTTGATGTCGGTCACGACGCCCTCGAAGTTGTCCACCCGCACGCTGTCGCCGATGCGCACGCTGCGTTCAGCCAGGATGACAAAACCGCTGACGTAGTTGGAGGCCAGTTTCTGCAGGCCCAGCCCGATCCCCACTCCGACCGCGCCACCCAACACCGACAGCGCGGTCAGGTCGATGCCGACGGCCGTCAGCGCCACCAGCAGGCCGATCAGCATCAACAGCGCGCGCACGGCGTTGCTGACCGCCTTGCGCAATGACAGGTCGCCGCCCGTCGCCGAGCGCAACAGGCGCGACTCGATGCCGGCCGATACCCACAGCGACAGGATCAGCACTGCGCCGGCCGTCAGGCTGCCTTCGATGAGTGTGCGCAGCGACAAGCTGGCACCACCGATCTTCCAGTGGATCTGGTCAAGCTCTTCGAGCAACACGGGCAGCAGGCCGCTGACCCACAACACCATCGCGATCCAGGCCGCCCAGGAAATGGTGCGCTCCAGCACCCGCACCGCCGGCGCCTCGTGAAAGGCCACCTGCAGCACCTTGACACCGACCCGGATCACCAGCAGGGCCACCAGCGCGGGGAGCGCGATGCGGAATGCCGCTACGGCCACCCAGTGCGAGACCAGCAGGCGGGCGCCATAGGACAGGCACAACAGGACGAACGGGAACATCACACCATCGACCAGATTGCGCCCGAACCAGATCGAGCTGCGGTCGGTGGAATGCAGCGACTGACGGGTTGCCCAGACGATGGCCCAGGCCAGGCCCGCGCACAGCAGCAGCGCGCCGAGCTCGAGCAGCATGGCCGGCCGGCCCAGCGCCGTCAGCCACTGCGACAGGTCATCAACACGCGTCGTAGCAACCACCGGTCAGACGTCCGCCAGGACGCGCAGATGTGCCTCCACGCTGCGTCCCAGGGCACTCAGGTTATAGCCGCCTTCCAGGCACGAGACGATGCGGCCATTGGCGTGGTGTCGCGCCACATCCTTGATACGACTGGTGATCCAGGCGTAATCCTGCTCCACCAGACCGAGTTGGCCCATGTCGTCCTCGCGGTGCGCATCGAAGCCGGCGCTGATGAAGACCATCTCGGGGCGGTGCTGCTCCAGCCGAGGGATCCAGTAGGTCTCGACCAGGTCGCGGATCTGCATCCCCTTGGAATACGCGGGCACCGGCACGTTGACGAGGTTGGCCGCGTTGGAGCGCGACCCGCCCTCGGGATAGAACGGGTGCTGGAAGAAGCTCACCATCAGGATGCGGTCGTCGCCGGCGACGATGTCCTCGGTGCCATTGCCATGGTGCACGTCGAAGTCGACGATCGCCACGCGCTGCAGGCCGTGCCGCTCCAACGCATATTTGGCTGCGATGGCCACGTTGTTGAAAAAACAAAATCCCATCGCCTTGTCGCGGCAGGCATGGTGGCCAGGCGGACGCACGGCACAAAAGGCGTTTTCCAGTTCACCCGCCATGACTGCGTCGGTGGCCGCGATGGCCGCCCCGGCCGCGCGCAATGCAGCGTCCCAGGTGCTGATGTTGAGCGACGTGTCGGGATCGATCTGGACATGGGTCGGCCCGCCGGCATCAATCTGGTCCCGCAGTCCTTCGGTCAGGCCGCGCAGCGCGGCAACGAACATGCGGCCGTGCGCCAGTTCAAGGTCGGCCAGCGGCGCCACCGGCGCATCGCGGCGGTCCAGCGCGTCACCGACGCCGGACACCAGCAGGCGGTCGTCGATGGCGTCGAGCCGTTGCGGGCATTCGGGATGCCCGGCCCCCATGTCATGTTTGCGGCAATCGCGGTGGGAAAAGTATCCGGTCTTGTTCATGGCGCTTCGGCGGGTCGTCGGATTTCGGGTAAGGTCATACCATGCATGCCCAAGAAAAGCTCACAGCCTTGCTCGATCAGCTTAACACGGTCATCGTGGGCAAACCAGCCCAGATCCAGGATTGCGTCGCTTGCCTGCTGGCCGGTGGACACCTGTTGATCGAGGACATGCCCGGCGTCGGCAAGACCACGCTGGCCCATGCGCTGGCCCGCACATTCGGCCTGCATTTCTCACGCGTGCAGTTCACCTCCGACCTGATGCCCAGCGACCTGTCAGGCGTCTCCGTCTTCGAGCGCGGCAAGGAGGCCTTCGTGTTCCACAGCGGGCCGATCTTTGCCCAAGTGCTGCTGGCCGACGAGATCAACCGCGCCAGCCCCAAGACCCAAAGCGCACTGCTGGAGGCGATGGAGGAAAAACAGGTGACGGTCGAGGGCGAGACCCGTCCGCTGCCGACGCCATTTTTTGTGATCGCCACGCAAAACCCGCATGACCAGTTGGGCACCTACGCCCTGCCCGAGTCCCAGCTCGACCGTTTCCTGATGCGCATCTCCCTTGGTTACCCCGACCGGGTGGCCGAGCGCGCGCTGCTCGCCGGCCAGGACCGGCGCGAGGTGGTGGACGCCCTACCCGGCCTCCTGACAGCCGCACAATTGCTACAGCTCCAGCGCGAGGTGCTGGCGGTGCACGCCGCCGACGCATTGCTGGACTATGTGCAGGACCTGATCGCCGCGACGCGTTCGGGACAGTGGTTCCTGCAGGGCCTGAGCCCGCGCGCGGGCATCGCCATCATCCGGGCTGCAAAGGCGCAGGCGCTGTTGTCCGGGCGCGCCTATGTGGCGCCGGACGACGTGCAG
>JANOUM010000752.1:0-8214 GCA_031416855.1 Rhodoferax sp.
GGTGCCTCGGGGCAGGTCGAGTTCAAACTGCTTGCCACTGGAAGACCCCTGCGCATGGGCTTCGTGCAAGGCCGCCAGGCAGGCGTGTGCCGCTTCGGGCGGCATCACCTCGTTCACGGTGCGCCCAAGCAGTTGTTCCACCGGCACGGCCAGCAGTTCCGAGCGCGGCGAATGGCATTCGAGGTGGCGCCCCTGCAGGTCCATCTCGAACAGCAGATCCGGGATTGCTTGCAGGATCGCGGTGTTGCGGGCCTGCGCCGCGCCCAGGTCCGCCAGCGTCTGGTGCCCGCGCAGCAGGTATTTGACGCGGTGCCCGATCAGCGCCCAGTTGATGGGTTTCGAGATGAAATCGGTGGCGCCGCTCTGGTAGGCGCGTTCGACCGACCCGACATCGTCCATGCCGGTGACCATCAGGATCGGCAGCAGCTGGCCGGCATCGGTGCGCAACTGGGCACAGACCTCGAAACCGCTCATGTCGGGCATGTCGACATCGAGCATGACCATATCGAACCGGGTGACGCCGCACAGGTGCAGCGCGTCGCGGCCATCGCTGGCCAGGGTAACCGCAAATCCGGCCTTGTGCAGGGTCGCGCGCATCAACACGCGTGCGCCGGCGTCGGCATCGACAACGAGGATCTTCGCGGGGGGGATCGTCATGGCGTTTCCTTTTGCATCTCGTCGTGCATCTCCTGCAGTTGTGCCACGGCGCGTTCGTGTTCCGACCGCACGCGCTCGAACACGCCGCGCAACGCGTCCATGCGGCGCTCGCGCGCCATCTCCTCGTGCTCACGGTAACACGCCGGCAGGGTTCCGGCACCCGCAGTCGAAGCAGTGCCCGTCGTCGGGGGCAAAAGGCTTATGCCGGGCACTGCGGCAAGCTCACTTGACGGCGCGCCCACCGGATGACGCGGCACCGTGGGACGATCCATGCGAACCTGGTGACCGGTGCGCCCCCGGGACTCGAAGTCGCCCGGCAGAGCCGCTGCCCACGATGATGGTGTCGAACTCGCCCGTGTGGCCCATGGCTGACTGAGCCATGCATTCGCCGCCAGACTGGCCAAAGATTGAACAATTGACGCGTGGGCGCCCGCCGGGGCCGGCGCGGTAAAGTCGTGGCCATCGCGTCCGTGTTTCCCCATGCTGCACTATCAGACCATCCCCGTCACCCCGTTCCAGCAGAACTGCTCCCTGGTCTGGGAAGACGCGACCATGACAGCGGCGATCATCGACCCGGGCGGCGACCTCGACAGCCTGCTCGGCGCGGCTCAGGCGCTCGATGTGACGATTACGCAGATCTGGCTCACGCACGCCCATATCGACCATGCCGGTGGTGCCGCGGAACTGGCCCGGATATTGCGGATTCCGATCGTCGGGCCGCACCCGGCAGACCAGTTCTGGATCGACGCGCTGGGCGACCAGGGAAGGATGTTCGGTTTTCCCCACGCCGACAAATTCACGCCGACACGTTGGCTGGGCGACGGTGACAGCGTGGCGCTGGGCAACCACATGCTGCAGGTGCGCCATTGCCCGGGCCATACGCCAGGGCACGTGGTGTTCCATGCACCCGAATTGAAGCGTGCCTTCGTGGGTGACGTGTTGTTTGCCGGCAGCATCGGGCGTACTGATTTTCCGCGGGGAGACCACGACACACTCATCACCAGCATCACCACGCGGCTGTGGCCGATGGGCGACGATACCGTGTTCATACCCGGGCACGGGCCGGAAAGCAGCTTCGGGCGCGAACGGCGCAGCAATCCGTATGTGCAGGGCACCTGAGGTGACCGAACAGCCAATTGGTCTGAAACTTGCAATCGTCACCGGCATGCTCCAGACAAAATCCCTCCATGATCGCGCAACCACCCCGCACAGCCTGCTCGGCGCGCAGTTGCAGACGGTGGTGCAGACTGCCCTGGCCTGCGACGCGCACTCCAGCCGCAACCGCCGCCATGCGCAGGAACTGGTGTGGCAATGGGTAGGTGCGAAATGGCCGCGGCTGGTGCCGCTGGCGCGCGACATGGAGCAGCCACAGTTCGAACGCGCCCTGCACGACCATGCAGTGCGGGTCACGACGTCAGAGGACGGCAGGACCTGGTCACTGGCAGTGATGCACAGCGAGAAGCGCGGCCAGCGGCTGTGGACCACCCGGGCCGAGGTCACCGACAACGGCCGTGTTGACCTGCTCGGGGTGCAGACCGCCTGCTCCGAGGTCAGTCATGCGCCGCTGGTGGTGGCACCGCCGCGCATACTCGGCACCTGGGTCGACCAGATGGCGCTCGACGACGGCGGTTATGCAGTCCTCGGCGAGCCACGCGTGGTGAGCGAAACGCCCCAACTCGAGGCGTTTTGCGCCCATGTGTTGTCGCAGCGGCGCACCTTGCCGATCATTGCGCTCACCCACAAGGCACAGTCGCGCCACTTTGGCGTGGACCCCGGCGGGCTGGCCCTGGCGGTGCGCGGCCTGGCCCACGTGGCCTGCCTGTCGCCGGAGGTTGCGGCAGCGATGCCGGCAGCGCTGGGGCCGGGCTCTGGCCTGGTGCATGGCACGGCGCGCATCTTCTCCCCCGGCTTCCACCAGCAGTCGCCCCACGAGCGGCATCCGTTGCTGCGCGACAAGCGAGCAGCGGGCACCGCGCCGGGTGAAGATCCCGGATCGTTCCGCCGCTTGCTGGTGCGCCATGCATGTGCCATCGGTGTGAAAGCCTCCGGCGCAGAACGTGCCCTGGCGCATTGACCGGGCGAACACTGCCGGGACCGGATCCACCACCCGCTGGTTTCCGCCTGCTACGGCCCACGGCACAATGGCGGCACTGCAAGGAGTGCGCATGACCACCATCACCACCCTCGAAACCCTGCGCAGCCACTTTGATGCGGCGCGCGAGCGCGCGGTGCTCAAGGAACTGTCACAGCTCGATACCCATGCCGTGCGTTTCATCGCACTGTCGCCGTTCGTGATGATCGCCAGTGGCGGCATTGGCAGTGCGATGGACGCGTCTCCGCGCGGCGGCGACGCCGGTTTTGTGAAGGTCGTGGACGCACACACGTTACTGATCCCGGACTCGCCGGGCAACAACCGGCTCGATACCCTGGCAAACATCCTGCACACGCCGCAGCTCGGCCTGCTGTTCTTGGTGCCGGGCGTGGACGAAACCCTGCGGGTGAATGGCTCCGCCGTGTTGTCGGTGGATGAAGCCGACCGCGCCTGCTGCACCGACGCGCGCCGTGTGCCCAAATTGGTGATCCGCGTCACGGTGGCCGCGGCCTACCTGCACTGCGCCAAGGCGTTGATGCGCTCCGACCTGTGGAACCCGGCGCGCCATGTCGACCGCGCAGCGTTGCCCAGCATGGGCGAAATGATGCGCGACCAGATGGCCGACCGCGTGAGCCCGGGTACGATGTTCGAGAACCAGGAACAGATGCTGGAGCGCTACCGCCAAACGCTGTAGGCAGTGGTGCACGGCCCTCACGGACGGATCCACCTGGAAGCCTGACATACTCATACTGTATGCACCACTGGTTGGCTCCCCGCCTGGATTCGCGTGCATGCCATTGAACACCCCACCGTTACCAACAGCACGCTCCGCGCGCTGGGTCCGCCAGTTGGTGCTGGCCTGTGTCGTTGGCGCGGCCGGGCTGACTGGCGCCGCACTGGCACAAGACAGCACGACGGGTGCCGACACGGGCCAGCGCTTTGGCGCCATCCTGCGCCTGCGCGGCGAGGTCAGCGCGACCACGACCGACGGCACGCAGGTGCGAGCGCTGCGCGTGGGGGACCGCGTCTACGTGGGCGAACGTGTCAACGCCAGTGCCAGCTCCGAGGCCATGTTGCGCACCGAGGACGCCGGCCTGCTGGCGCTGCGCCCGGGCAGCTCGTTCCTGGCCGAACGCTTCGTGGCCGATGGCAGCCCCAGCGACAGCCTGAGCCTGCGCATCTTTGCCGGGTCGATCCGCATGATCACCGGCTGGATCGGCCGCAGCAACCGCACCGGTTATCGGGTGGTCACGCCCTCGGCGACCATCGGCATCCGCGGCACCGACCACGAACCGTTTGTCATGACATCCGAACTCGCCGGTCGGCTGGCGCAGCCCGAAGGCACTTACGACAAGGTGAACCGTGGCGGCACCACTCTGGACGCCAACGGCAACCGTGTCGACATCGAGCCCGGCCGGGTCGGGTTCATGCGGGTCAACCGGGCTGCCACCACGCGCTCGCTGCTGACGGTGTTGCTGCCGGTGCTGCTGGAGCGGGTGCCCGATTTCTTTGTGGCGGGTGCTTTTGACGCCGAGATGGACCAATGGTCCGCGCGCGCGGACGAGGAGTCGCAGCGCCTGCTGGATGAATTCCGGCGCAGCGGCAACTCACCCAACGCGGCGATCACGCCGCAGGCGACAGTTGCGGCGGCCAACAGCGTCACGGCGCCAGGACCTGCCGGCAACCAGGCCGCAATGTCCGGCCCAGCCGTGTTGTCCCCGCGGCCGGCGGCGCGAGCCCCGGATAGCTGCGGCGCCACCACGATCGCGCGCAACTGGCTGGTCCAGTTCGACCGCGCGGTCGCCCGGCGCCGGGTGCAGGACATCCTGCCGCTGTTCGCCGCCAAAGCCGAAGTACAGGCCACCGTGCGCACGCAGGACGGCGCCAGCGCCACCATCGTCGTGGAGCGTGAGGCCTTTGTACAGAGCACCGTGGACGCCATCGCCGGCCTGACCGCCTACCGCCAACGCCGCCAGGGCACCGATGCCTGGCCCGACGCCGCCAATGCCTGCCAGCGCATCAACGTGACATCGAGCGTGATCGAGCAGGGGCGCCAGGGCGGTCAGCCGTACCGGTTGGAAGCCGCCGAGCAATACCTGCTGGAGCGCCAGGGCGGCAGATGGGTGGCTGTGCGGGCCGCTGCCACACAGCGCTGACGCGTCGAGCGGCTCAGAAGCCCAGTTTCGCGCCGGCCCCCAGCAGCGTGGCAGCACCGAGCAGCGCGAACAGCGCCGCGGCGATACCATGCACCAGCTTCATCGGGATCTTCGCAGCCATGTGTTCGCCCACGAACACCGCCGGCACATCGGCGATCAGCATACCCAGCGTGGTGCCGATGACAACCACCAGCGGGCTGCCGTAGTGGGCCGCCATGGCGATCGTCGCGATCTGCGTCTTGTCGCCCATCTCCGCCAGGAAGAAGGTGATGAAGGTGGCGCCGAACACGCCCAGTTTGCGTGCAACGTGGGTCTCGTCCTCGTCGATCTTGTCGGGGATCATGGTCCAGATCGCCATGCCGATGAACGATGCGCCCAGGATCCAGCGCAACACCTCCGGACTGACGGTGGTGGTGATCCATGCGCCCAGCGCACCGGCCAGGCCATGGTTGATGACCGTGGCGCACAAGATGCCGGCGATGATTGGTGCCGGTTTCTTGAAACGCGCCGCCAGGATGAATGCAAGCAATTGGGTCTTGTCGCCGATTTCGGCCAGGGCGACGACTCCGGTCGACATCAAGAGTGCTTCCATGCGCCGAGCACCTCACATGAGTTGGCGGGCCAGCAATTGCAGCTTGGGCGCGATCTCCTGCTGCAGCCAGGCGCGGTCCAGCGGACGGCCCTGGAACGAGCAGTTCAGGGCCGCTGGCTCGCCGCGGTCGATGCGCCCCAGCGGCACGGCCACCGCCTGCACATCAGGGTAGATCTCGGCGACCGACACGCAACTGCCGTGGCGGGCGAACTCGCGCAAGTTGCGCAGCAGTTCAACCTGGTGGCGCTCCCACTCTTGCGGTGCCTTGATGCGCAACTGGTTGAGCAGCGCCTCGCGCTGCGCCGGTTCACAGGCCATCAGGCAGGCGCGCCCGATCGCAGTGCCGGCCAGCGAGTGGCTTGTGCCCACGTCAAGCGGCAATCGGCGCTGGTGGTGCGTCCGGATGGCTTCGATGTAGACCATGTGGAAGCGGTCGCGAATGCCGATCGACACCGCCCCACCAGTCGACTTGGCCAGTTCCAGCATGAACGGCCGCGCCCTGCGCCGGATGCCAAACAGCTCCAGCAGCGGAAACCCGAGCGACAACACCGCCGAGCCGAGCCGGTACTTGCCCTGGTGCTCGTCCTGCGCCAGGTATCCCATGGCGACCAGGGTGTAGGTCAGGCGCGACACCGTGGCGGCAGGCAGCCCGAGGCGCCGCGACAGGTCCTTGTTGCCCAGCACCGGTTCTGCCGGTGTGAAGCAGCGCAGCAGTTCCATGCCGCGCGCCAGCGTGGTGGCGAACTGCCGGTCGCCTTCGTAGTCGGACAGACTGGCCGGGGTGCGACGGGCCGGCGAAGCGGGTTTTTCATTTGACATATCGAAACTGACACCAATATACCGAGAAATACCCGGCGCTGGCCCCGATCTTTTCCGTAGACTTTGGTACGCGGCAAGTACTGACCTTGCTCCCTGGAGACGATGCGATGCAACTCAACGATCTGCCCGTGCACGATATTCCCGCTCTGGCCGGCAATAGCGCTCCCGTCCTGCAGGAGGATGTGTTCGACGACCTGACCGTCATCGGGCAGGTGCCCACCGACCTTAACGGCCTGTACGTGCGCAATGGGCCCAATGCCTTCTACCCGCCCGGCTGGCGCTACCACGCCTACGACGGCGACGGCATGCTGCATGCGGTGAAGTTCAGCCACGGCCGGGTCAGCTACCGCAACCGCTGGATCCAGACCCGCGCGCTGCAGGAAGAACGCGCAGCCGGCCACAGCCTGTGGAAAGGTCTGAAGGAATCGATGCGCGCCGACCGGCCCGACGAGCCGCTGAAGAACACCTCGAACACCGACGTCAAGTACCACGCCGGCCGCCTGATCAGCATGTGGTACCGCTCCGGGATGCCCTATGCACTGGACCCGGACACGCTCGAAACCCTGGGCACGGCGGACTATGACGGAGCCATTTCGCGCATTTCGGCGCACTCGCGCCCCGACGAACACACCGGCGAACTGCTGTTTTTCGACTACAGCCTGACAGCGCCCTACATGCAGTACGGCGTGATCGGACCGGATCGCAAGCTCCGGCACAAAATCGACGTGCCGCTGGACGGCCCGAGCCTGCCACACGACATGGCTGTCACCGAGCACTATTCCATCCTGCATGACTTCCCGCTGCGCCCCGACCCGGACGCGCTGAGGTCGGGCCGCTACAAGGTGCGCTTTCATGCCGACCAGCCGACGCGTTTCGCGGTAGTCCCACGCTACGGGCAGGCCAGCGAGATCCGCTGGTTCGAGGCCAAGCCCTGCTACATGCTGCACGTGGTCAACGCGTGGGAGGATGGTGACGAGGTGGTGATGGTGGGTACGCCCTATCGCATGCACGAGGGCGCGGACGGGCGGCCCGACGCGCGCCGGCTGGAGCAGACCATCCATCTGCGCCAGCGCGACTTCCTGCTCTATGAGTGGCGCTTCAACCTGAAGACCGGCCAGACCACCGAGCGTGCGATCGACGATGTGCTCAATACCGAATTCCCGGTCATCAACAGCCTCTACCAGGGGCGCAAGAACCGCTACTCGTACAACATCGTTTTTCCGCAGGGTGGGCGCGAGGAGCCGCGTTTTCCGGGCCTGGTGAAATACGACCTTCAAACCGGTGGTTACCTGGCCTACAGCGCCGGGCCGCAGTTCTTCTACAACGAGCCGGGGTTTGCACCGCGCGACAACAGCCAGTCGGAGGACGACGGTTACCTGGTCGGCCTGGTCTGGAACCCGCGCGAGCAGCAGTCCGAGATTCAGGTGTTCGACTGCAAGGGCGCGCGTATCGCCGGGGGGCCGGTGGCCCGCATCATCCTGCCACGCCGCGTGCCGCACGGCTTCCACGCCACCTTTGTCAGCCAGAAAACGCTGGACCGCTGGAAGTGAGCCGGGGTCGGGGCCGAATCATGGAAAATCAAGCCCCATGAGTGAATCCACCCCCCCGACCACCATCGTCGCCTCCCGTCCCGAGTTACCCGACCGGCTGTCGGTCGACGCGCGCAGCCGCTACCACTTGGCCGAGGTGTTCCAGCACGACGTGGGCATCCGGCTCAACGACAAGGAGCGCGTGGACGTTGAGGAATACTGCATCAGCGAGGGCTGGGTCAAGGTCCCGGCCGGCAAGACGGTCGACCGCAAGGGCCGGCCGCTGCTGATCAAGCTCAAGGGCAAGGTCGAAGCGTTCTACCGCTAGACCGTCGGCGGCTTGCGCAGGTATGTGGCAAACGCGGCGAC
>JANOUM010000753.1:0-4594 GCA_031416855.1 Rhodoferax sp.
GCCGACCATCTGGAAAACGTACTCGGCTGGGATAGCGTGTACGCATGGAACCAGGAAACCTTCGGCCCGGCCGGCACCTTGGGCCGCACCAGCGAGCGTGCCGCAGTGCTGGAGCGCGACCTGCGCGCGGCCCTGACCAAGTTCAATCCGCAACTACCCCCCGCGGCCATTGAAGAAGCCATCACCAAACTAACCCACCACGACTTTTCTCGCTCGCTACTGCAGCACAACCGTGACTTTCACGCGGTGATCCGGGACGGCGTGCCGGTGCACTACCGCGACGCGCAAGGGCATTTGCGCTCCACGCACGCGGCGGTGATCGACTTTCGCAATCCCGCCACCAACCGTTTTCTGGTGGTGCGCGAACTCAAGCTCACCGGTCTGCGCACCCCCAACTACAACCGCCGCGCCGACCTGGTGTGTTTCGTCAACGGCCTGCCCCTGGTGTTCATCGAACTGAAGGCGGTGTACAAAAACATCCGCTCCGGCTTTGACGGCAATCTGCGTGACTACATGGACGAAAACGTCATAGCGCATGCGTTTCACCACAATGCCTTCCTGATCGTCAGCAACGGGCACAACGCGCGTTTTGGGTCCATCACCGGCACGTGGGAGCACTTTGGCGAATGGAAGCGCCTGCACGAAGCCGACGCTGGCAATGTGGCTGCCGAGGTGCTGCTCAACGGCATGCTGGCCAAGGACCGCCTGCTGGACATCCTGGAAAACTTCATATTGTTCGATGCCAGCAAGGCCGGTGCCGTGCGCAAGGTCGTGGCGCGCAACCACCAGATGCTAGGCGTGAACCAGGCGGTGGCGTCCGTGGTGCGCCAGGAGGCCTTGAAACGCGAGTTTCCCGCCGGCAAGCGACTTACCCATCGCACGATCGAGCTGCCCATTGCCGAGGTCGACATGGCTGCCAACGATGCGTTGGTGCCCGTCGCCATCGCCGCCGAGCCCGTGCCGCAGTACCTGCAAATCGTAGAGCGGGCTCACCCAGACCTGGGGCGCCTGGGGGTGGTTTGGCACACGCAGGGCAGCGGCAAGTCGTATTCCATGGCCTTCTTCGCGGAGAAGGTGCGGCGCACGGTGCCGGGCAACTTCACGTTTGTGCTGATGACCGATCGAGACGACTTGGACAGCCAGATTTACAAGACCTTTGTCGGCTGCGGGGTGGCCGACGAGCAGACACCACGCGCCAGCTCGGGGCGGGAATTGCAGCGCCTTCTGTCGCAGAACCACCGCTATGTATTCAGCCTGATCCACAAGTTCAACCAGGAGGTGGCCCAAGACGCGCCCTACAGCGAGCGTGACGACATCATCGTGGTGTCTGACGAGGCGCACCGTACCCAATCCGGCAAGCTGGCCCGCAACATGCGGATGGCCCTGCCCAATGCGGCCTTCATCGGTTTCACCGGCACGCCGCTGCTCAAGCACGACCAAATCACCAAGCGCATTTTTGGTGATTACGTGTCACGCTACGACTTCAAGCGTAGTGAGGAAGACGGCGCCACGGTCAAGCTGGTCTACGAGAATCGGGGCGAAAAGCTGGGCCTGGCAAAGCTGGACCTGAACGACAAGATCTCGGCCGCTGTGGACGCCGCCGAACTGGACCCAGACCAGACCGCCTTGCTGGAAAAGCTGCTCGGCAAGGATTACGAAGTCATCACCGCAGACGAACGGCTGGAGCGTATCGCCACCGACTTTGTAGCGCACTGCAGTACCCGCTGGGAAGCGGGCAAGGCGATGATGGTGTGCATCGACAAGATCACTTGCGCCCGCATGCTCAAGCTGATCTGGCCGAAGTGGGCGACCAAGGCCACTGCCGTACGGCTGGAGGCACACGCCCGGCTGGCAGCCATTGCCATCGCCGCCGATGATGAGACCCGCCAGGTGCTGCACGCCCAGCGCGACCGGCTGCTGGCCCAGGCCGCCTGGATGGATGAGACCATCATCGAGATCATCATCAGCGAGGCGCAGAACGAAGTCGGAGACTTCAAGCACTGGGGTTTTGACATCATTCCCCACCGCTCGGTGATGAAGCTGGGCTTCGAGACGGCAGACGGCAAACGCGTGGACGTGGAAACAGCGTTCAAGAACCCCAAACACCCGTTCCGAATCGCCATCGTTTGCGCCATGTGGCTCACCGGCTTTGATGTGGAATGCCTGTCTACGCTGTATATCGACAAGCCGATGCGGGCCCATACGCTGATGCAGGCCATTGCCCGCGCCAACCGGGTGTACCCCGGCAAGGACTTCGGCCTGATCGTGGACTACAACGGCATGCTCAAAAGCCTGCGTGAAGCCCTGGCACAGTACGCGCTGGGGGACGATGGCGGGGACGCCGAGATTGTGGCCCCCATCGAAGAACGGGTGGCGGCGCTGGCGGATGCCATTGCCGTCACTGAGGCGCACTTGCTTGGCCTGGGCTTTGACGCCGGTCGCCTGCCAGGCACCAAGGGATTCACCCGCATTCAACTGTTGGCCGATGCCGTGGAGGCGGTTTACACCAGCGACGAGGCCAAGCGCCGGTACGAAATCCTGGCACGGGTGGTGTTCAACCGGTTCAAGGCGCTGCTGGTGGAGCCGTCCGCGCTGGTGTACGCCGAGCGCCACGACAACATCGAGGCGATCTACAAGAAGTTGAGCGAGCGGCGCGACACCGCCGATGTCAGCGAGTTGCTCACAATCCTGCACCGCATCGTCAACCAGGCCATTGCATCGCAAGGCGCCGGGGGTGACGCGGCCAGCGGATTGACGGTGGACCTGTCGCAGATCAACATGGAAAGGCTGCGCGACGAGTTCGCCAACAAAGTCAAGCGCAAGGCCACGGCGATCGAGGACATCCGCCAAATCGTGGAAGAGAAGCTGGCCCAGATGCTGGCGGCCAACCCGCTGCGCATGAACTACGAGAAGAAGTACCAGGAAATCATCGCGGCCTACAACCAAGACAAGGACCGGGCGACGATCGAGGCAACTTTCGCCCAGTTGATGGATGTGCTGGCGGGGCTTGACGTGGAACAGCGCCGCGCCGTCGAAGAGGGCCTGAGCGAAGAACAACTGGCCCTGTTCGACCTGGTGCAGCGCCCCGATCTGACCAAGGCCGACCGCGAGCGGATCAAGCAGGCCAGTAAAGATCTATTGGATGGCGTGCTGAAGATCATCGCCACGCTGGACCACTGGACCGTCAAGGAGCAGACGCAGGCGGAAGTGGAGACCTTCATCCTCAACCACGTCTACCAGGAATTGCCCGAGCCGCCCTACACGCAAGACGACAAGGCGCAGGTGGCGCAACTGGTGTACCGGCACATTTGGCAGCAGAGTGTGCGAGATCAGTTGTAGGCATAAGAATCAAGAAAGCGGAGTGGAGGTCAGGTGTCAAGCCGGTATGCTACACGCCCGATGACCTGGTGGTCGAGGGCGACATCGACGCGGGCAAGCGCTACGAAGAGAAGGACTTCAACAAGATCATCGAGATCAAAGAGCGGGAGGCCTACCGGGTCAAACTATTCATGGGGATGATCGATCAGCGCGAGAAAACCATCGTCTTCGGCGCCACCCAAGCGCACCATCACTTCAGCGACCCGGAGTGGGATGGAAAACCTTTGGAGCCGGAGTGCCGCATGATCAGGCCAACAATGGTTTGAGCCTGCTTGTTCGTTGTGAACTCGGGCGACTCCACACCGTGCTGCGCGTCCCACACCCAGCGCGGCATCTGGTCGGGCATGATGAGATTCGGGCCGGACGCCACGGCAGCCAGATAGCCGTCGAGCATGGTCGTGTCCATGGCGTCGGATGGGGCTTCGTCATTCGTGAGGAAGTCGTCGAGGAGGTCGAACTCGGCTTCGGTGAGCGGGGTGTTGATTCCGGGAATTTTGGCATCGGCGGCGACCGGCGGATATGATTCGCAAAGATTGACCGGAGCCCCAAGATGATCAAGAGACCTCTTCTATTCCTACTTTCGGCCCTATTGTTGGCCCCCCTGTTTGTCGGGATAACGGGTTGCAACACTATTCAAGGTGCCGGCAAGGACATCGAGGGGGCCGGCAAAGCGATCAAGGACGGTGCGATGGAGGTCAAGAAGAAGCTGTGACGTAGAAACACGGAAATCTCATTTCGAATCGGGGCGCGGGCGAAGTTTTGGGCGTCGATGTCGGTGACTATGATGGGGCGGGCGTACCCAATGGGGGACGGAGTGAGGTTGGACCGGTCGTTTGGGGGCGCTCGATCACTATTGGGCCAAGGTCGGCCGAGGCAACAAGCGTACAACCCCTTTGGCGCTACCCGCGTCCGGCGCCGGCGGGCGGCAAGAATTGCAATCGTCGTCTACTCCGAGCAAGGAACTGCAATGATCGACACGCATCTTGGCGGCTGTGTTTGTGGCGCTGTTCGATATCGCGTGGCAGGCAGTCCAGCCGTCGCCACGGTTTGCCACTGTAGGTTCTGCCAGAGGAGGCTCGCGAGCGCGTTTGCCGTCCTGGCGTCGTTCAAGGAACCTGCAATCGAGATATTGCAGGGTGAGCAATCCGAGGTCGAACACCACTCAGACGAGAGTGGCCGATGGTTGCGAGTAACGTTCTGCCCCAAATGCGGCACG
>JANOUM010000754.1:0-3256 GCA_031416855.1 Rhodoferax sp.
AGGCGTTCACCCGCGGCGATCGGAAACGGCAGGGCCCGCTTCACCTCGGCCAGCAGATCCAGGCTGTGCGGCGACACCGGCTCCTCGTACCAGGCCGGACGGTACGGCGCCAGCCGGCGCCCCATCTCGACGGCGCACCCAGCCGACAGCCGGCCGTGCACCTCGATCATCAGCTCCACCGGGTCGCCCACGGCAGAGCGCACAGCTGCCACGACCTGCCGCGCGGCCTCCATCTGCTGATGGTCCATGTCCTTCCAGGCCTGCGCAAACGGGTCGAACTTCATGCCCTGGTAGCCCCGCGCCACGACGCCGCGCGCTTTGTCGGCGTAGTCCTGCGGCGTAAGCGCCCCGCCATACCAGCCATTCGCGTAGGCTGGCAGTTCCTCACGCGCCCGCCCGCCGAGCAGCCGGTACACCGGTTGGCCGCAGGCCTTGCCGACGATGTCCCAGCAGGCGATCTCCAGCGCACTGATGACGGTTATCACGGTCGGCCCGCCCTGGTACTGGTCGCGGATCAGGTCACCGAACACCTGCTCGATATCGAACGGGCACACGCCCAGGATGCGCTGCTCGGCCCATTCATGCAGCAGGGTCTGCACCGCCATCTCCTGCCACTCCAGCGTGCCCTCGCCGATGCCGGTCAGGCCGGTGTCGGTGGTCAGGCGCACGAACAGGTAGTTGCGCAGGCCGCAGTTGGTCAGGAATGACTCGAGCTTCGTGATTTTCATTCTCCGCCCCTTCCGGTCAGTTCACGTTTCAGGCAATTGGGCGATCGCGGTTTTTTCGCGCGCGCTCAGCCAGGCACCCCAGGTGCCGGTCACGGCGATCAGGCCGATGCCGGCCCAGGACCAGCCATCGGGCAACTGGGCGAACACCAGCCAGCCACCGATCACTGCAAAGCCGATGTGGAAATACAGGTAGGGCACCAGCGTCACCGCACGGGCGCGCGAATAGGCCTGGATCAGCAGGAAATGGCCCGCCGCGCCCATGATGCCGGTCAGCAGCATCAGGGCCCACAACCACGCCGAATTCACGGTCTGCCAGGCCAGCGGCAGCAGCAGGCTGGCGATCAATGTCCCGACCCAGCTGGTGTACAGGTGGGTGGTGGCGGCCCGTTCCGTCCGGCCCAGGTGGCTGCTCAGCAGCTGGTAGCAGGAATTGGTCACGGTACACCCCAGCGGCAAGGCCGCGGCCCAACCGAGCACATGTTGTCCGGGGCGCACGATCATCAAGACGCCTGCGAATCCACCCAGCACGCAGCACCAGTGCAGCAAGCCGATCCGCTCCTTCAGGAATGTCACGGCCAGCACTGTCACCACCAGCGGCGTGGTCATGACGATGGCCGTGAACTCCCCCAGCGGCATGTAGGTCAGGCTGTAGAACGCCATGATCGAGCTGCCGATCAGCAACAGGCCACGCAACAACTGAAGCCGGAGTCGCGATGTGCGCACCACGCGCCAGCCGTGCAGTGGCAGCAGCACCGCGGAAGACAACATGGCCTGCATCAGGTATCTGACCCATATCGCCATCAGGACAGGCACACTCAAGGCCACATACTTCGCGGTCGTGTCGAGCACCGCGAAACAGGCACAGGCAAGCACCACGAAAACGATGCCGCCCAGCACACTGGCCCGTTCACCGTTCAATGTCTTTGCTTCCAGGTTACGTCATTGCGCCGCGCACCGGAACCGGCGTCAGCCGCGCAGCAGCCGGGGCAACCCGGTGGACAGGATCGGAAAATACACCAGCACCACGATCAGCGCGATCTCGGCGTAGAAGAACAGCGCCAGCTCGGACCACAACTGGCGCATCGTGAGGTTGCCGATCTTGCAGGCGACGAACAGGCAGATGCCCACCGGCGGCGAGATCAGGCCCAGCGTGACACTGACGATCATGACCATCGAGAAATGCATGTCGTCGATGCCCATGCTGCGTGTGATCGGCAGCAGCACTGGCGCCAGCAGGAGCAGGGCCGGGCCGGAGTCGAGTGCGAGACCGATGATCAGGAAGGCCACCACACACACCAGCAAAAACGTCTTCGGATGCTCCTTGAAGACGGACACGATCGCGGCGGTTCCTTCAGCAACACCGGCCAGGATCAGCACGTAGTTGACGACCTCGACCGCCGCGATCAGCAGGAACAGACCGGCAGTAAGCCGCGCGGAACTGCGCGCCGCCCGCAGCAAGCCCGACAGATCGAGGTTGCGGAACACGAACATTCCCAGAAACGCCGCATACACCACGGCGATGCCGCCAGCCTCGGTCGGCGTGAAGGCGCCCGAGACGGTGCCGATCACGATAAACGCAGGCAAGCTCAGCACCAGGCAACTGTCCAGTACCAGGCGCGGCACTTCGCCCCGCGCTACCACGACGGTCGCCACCGGCAGCTTGCCGCCGCGCCCGCGCCAGTACACCACCAGGCCGCAAGCGACACCCAGCAAGAGGCCCGGGACAATGCCCGCCAGGAACAGGTTGAGCACCGAAATATCGGCCACGGCGGCATACAAGACCATGATCACGGAAGGCGGGATGATCGGGCCGATCACCGACGCCGCCGTCACCAGCGCTGCAGCGAAGGCCTTGCTGTAGCCCTCCTTCGCCATGCCGTTGATGAAAATCTGCCCCAGCGCGGCGATGTCGGCTACCGCCGTGCCGGAAATGCCCGAGAACATGATCGCGGCAAGGATCGCCGCATAGGCACTGCCGCCGCGGATCCGGCCCACCAGGATCTGCGCCAGATGGATCAGCCGTTCGCTGATGCCTCCACGGGTCATCAATTCGCCGGCAAGTATGTAAAACGGCGCGGCCATCAGCACGAACGTGTCGAGGCCGGAGAACATGCGCGAAATCACGTTCAACTGTTGCTCGCCGGTGAGCCACAGGGCAATGGAACCTGCCAAGGCGAACGAATAACCGATCGGCAGGCCGGCCACCAGCAGCACCACGAGGGCAATCGCGACGGCGGTCATGAGAGTACCTCCGTGCTGCGCACTGCGGTGCGAGCTCGCTTGGGGCGGCCCGGCGCGGCGCTCATCAGGAACACCTTCGTGCTGCGCACTGCGGTGCGAGCTCGCTTGGGGCGGCCCGGCGCGGCGCTCATGGCACGCGGTAGGTCTCGAGGTGGATGCTGGTCTCGGTGCTGCTGATGCCGCGAACCAGACGGATGCGCTCGAGCACACGGGAGAGTTCCGACAGGTTCGCGGCGCGCAGCTCGGCCAGCAGGTCCCAGCGGCCATTGGTGTCGTGCAGGGCGGCA
>JANOUM010000755.1:0-1570 GCA_031416855.1 Rhodoferax sp.
GCGATGCACCAGGCGGTCGATCAGCGAGACCACGCACGATGCGTTGGGGAACACCTCGTGCCACTGGCCAAATGACTTGTTGGTGGTCACCACCGTGCTCTTGTTCTGGTAGCGCCGGCTGATCAGCTCGAACAGCAGGTCGGCATGGCGGTTGGAGTACGACAAATACCCGACCTCGTCGATCAGCAGCAGATCGGGCCGGGCGTAGTGGCGCAGCCGCCGGCGCAGCGCCGAATCACTGTCCAGCGCGGCCAGATCGCCCAGCAACTGCCCGGCGCTGGTGAACAACACCGTGCGCCCCTGGATCAACGCCTCGTGGCCCAGGTTGCACGCCAACATCGATTTGCCCACGCCGTTGGGGCCCACCAGCACCACGTTGGTGGCATCCAGCATGAACGACAGGCTCATCAGATCCTGCACCACCGCGCGGTCACATTGCGTGGGCCAATCCCAGTCGAAGTCCGCCAGCGGCTTGAAGCGCCCGATATGGGCCGAGCGCAGCCGCCGCTCCAGGCTGCGCCGGGAGCGTTCACGCTCCTCCCAGCCCGCCAGCTCGTTGGTCCAGCCCAGACGCGCCGGGTGGCCTTGCACTGAGGACCAGTTGGCCAACATCGTGAATAACACTACCCACGCGCCTAGCCCTGCGCGTTGAATCTGGTCGCTGCAGTTCCTTGGATTCACCACGTGTCATGGCTGCTTCCGGGCGGGATGGTGGTTGTGGGCTGGCGCAACAGACCCGACAGCCAAGTAGGTGGTACCGCCGTGGAAACACTGCACGACATGCAAATCGGGACACCAGTCGTACAGGGGCCTCCACGGAATGCGCAGGCCATGCCAGGTCGTCAGGTAATTGCGGGCACCCCATACGACCCAGGCATTGATTGGCCAGCCCCACCAAGGCAACAGGCGCAATCCGGCAATCACCACGCGCGCGCCGGGCCGCGACTGCGCAAACACGTTGGCCAGTGCGGCAGGGTTTTGCAGTACGTCATGGGTAAACATGAAAATCAACGCGTCGGCTTTGCGCGGTGCCAGGAAAGTCTCGACCGGCACGGCGTAGACCTCGACCTGGGGTATGCCCCCAACCACCGATCCGGCAAGTTCGGCCATCGGTGGCGACTGCTCGATACCGATCACCCGCCCCTGGGGCCCGACACGACGGGCCAATTCGGCCAGCATGCCGCCAGCACCGCAGGCGACGTCGAAGACCGTTTCGCCGGGCTGCAGCGCCAGCCTGTCGATCGCCTGGTGCCGCACTTTTTGGATGCCGACGGTCCGGTCCTCGTAGCCTCCGGCCAGCCGCGCATACCGCTGCAAAGCGATGGCGCGGTTTGGTTGCCGGCGCAGGTTGCCCAGCATCGCCAGCCACCAGTCCGGTTGTCTCATACCGAGGCCTGAGGCAAGTGGCCATGTGACGCCTGGTGTGTCTCGCGACTCCTGCGCATCAGCAGGTAAGCCGCGGGAATGACAAACATCGACAGCAGCGGCGCGGTAATCATGCCGCCGACCATGGGCGCGGCGATGCGCTGCATCACCTCGGATCCGGTGCCAGTACCCCACATGATGGGAA
>JANOUM010000756.1:0-2378 GCA_031416855.1 Rhodoferax sp.
TCACCCAGATGGACGCCGAATTTATGCATGCGCGCCTTGTTGAGCATCACCTTGTCATCGACCAGGTACATCCAGTCGTCGAACTGCACCTGGTACACCGTGCCGTCCACCGGCAGAGCCATGGTGTAGGTCCAGTGGAAGGTGTTGCCGCTTTGCTGGCCGTTAGCGACGCCCACGACGTCATCGGCGCGACCGAGATAGCTCCCATCGGTCAGACGGGTCAAACGCCAGATGCGGCGTTGGCGCGTGCCATCCGAGTAGGTGAAGGCTTCATCCAGAACCCCTTCGTCGCCCTGCCAGCTGCACTGCATCAGTACCGTGAAACGCTTGGTGACGGTTCCGGAGCGGTCGGTAAAAATGCCGTACGCGTCCAGGGTGCCGTTGAGGTAACTGCGCAGGTCCAGCACCGGTTTCTCATTGGCGTAGGCCGTGAGCTGTTGCGAGCCGCAGCCGGCGAGGCTGCCGGAGAGCAGGGCGACGCCGATACCGGTGGCAGCGGTCAGGAGGTGGCGGCGTTTCATGGTGTGGCGGGCTCGGTTGAGGATCGGATGACAAGCAGGTACAGCGTCGAACCTGCAGCCAGCTTGAGGGCGCAGGGCAGCAGGCAGTAGGCGATCGTTAGCGCCTGCAAGGCGGCGGCATCCCGCACACCGGGTGCATAACCGAACAGGCCGAGCAGCGGCAGTGCCAGGCCGGCGGCCAATGCCAGGTTGAGTTTGGTGGCGAAGTTCCACCAGCCAAAATAGGCGCCCTCCGAACGGCCGCGGTCGCCGGCTTCGGCGATCACGCCAGCCAGCATGGCACCGGGTAGGGCCAGGTCGGTTCCCAGCGCCAGCCCCGACAAGGCGCAAACCACCAGGAAGGCCTTCGTGTCCCCGGCGCCGAGCTGTGTTGCCCAGATGAACGCGGCCACCGCGAGCAACATCCCGAGGAGCCAGCTGCGCGCCAGTCCGAACCGGGCCACCACCCGCAGCCACACCGGGATCGACAACGCCGCGCACAGAAAATAGACCGCCAGCACCAGGGATTCGACGGTCTTCGGCGCCTGCAGCCGGTCCTGGACGAAAAATAGCACCAGCGTCGCCGGCACAGCGCTGGCGATGCCGTTGAGGACGAACACCGCCAGCAGCCGGCGGAAGGCGGGTCGGGTGAACGGCAGCCAGATGTCAGCGGCGCTGTGGGTGCGGGCGGTCTGCGGCCGAGGGGCACGAGTCCACGCCGTCCAGCCCAGTGCCAGTGCGACACAAAAAATCGCCAGCGTGACTGGCAGTCCCCAGAGCACCGGCGAGACCGACGCCAGCACCACACCCAACAGGCCGAGCCCCTCGCGCCAGGCCACCACCCGGCTGCGGTAGGACTCGCCGCCACCCAGCATGGCGCCCCAGGATTGGTGCGCGACACTCAGCGCGCTGTAGGCCGCGTAGGTGATGACCAGCAGCACACCGGCCCAGAGCACCAGCGCATCCGCAGAGCGCGTGGGCGGGAACAGCAACAGCCCGAACCCGATCGCCAGCAAGGCGGCAGCGCCGGCACCGAATAACAGCACTGCGCGAAGCGACAGCACAAACAGCCGGTCGCAGGCACGGCCGATCGCCGGATCGATCAGTGCATCCAGCAACCGCGCGGCAAGCAGCACGCCACCCAAGGTGGCCAGCGGCACACCGAACTCGCGTGCATAGTGATTGGGCAGGATCACATACAGCGGCAAGGCCACGAAAGCCAGCGGCAGCCCCAGCAGACCGTAGTGCAGCCCCTGTGCCCCTGTGAGCAGCGCCGGATCGCGCGTGGACTGCGTCATCAGCGGCTCGCGCCCGGTGCGGCCAGGGCGTCGCGCAGCCGGGGGTCCGATGTCTGGGCGGACAACCAGATGCCGAAGAACCGGCGTGAAAAATCTGCGTCCGGGAGGTGTCCCGCCAGCTGCCCGTTGATGTGGAAGCGCGCGCCCTGACCAGGGCGATGGATGCCGGTCAACCGGTCGCCTTTGCGCACATCGGGGAAAACTTCGTTCATCCGCCGGGCCCAACTTTCCAGCTGGGCGTCGGTGGCCCCGGGCTGGCGCCGCATCTCCGCCACCGAGCGTTGGCTGATGGCCTGGCCGGAGAAGTCGCGCAGGTAAGTCAGCACAAGTGCGAATGCATGGCGGTCATAGTCCAGCAGCGAAAAACCCGGCGTCGCCCACAGATGGGCATCGTAGACACCGAATCCCAAAAAGGTGAACCGTGTGTGGGCCGCCAGCGCGGCATCGGGCAGGTCGGCGCGGACCTCCAGCGGGGCGGTGCCGGCCGACGCGTTTCCGAGCATCAAGAGCAGCGCCAGTGTTGTCGCCGCCTGCCGCCGCGACGCCATCAGTGCGCCTTCACCAGCGTGTACTGCACCAG
>JANOUM010000757.1:0-5168 GCA_031416855.1 Rhodoferax sp.
GCATCGACCTGTTCCGCGTGTTCGACGCGCTGAACTGGGTGAAGAACATGCGCGTCGCGATCGACGCGGTGGTCGACACCGGTGCGTTGTGCGAAGGCGCGATCTGTTATTCGGGCGACTTGTTCGACCCGAAGCGCGACAAGTACAGCCTGAAGTATTACACCGGGATCGCACGCGAACTGCAGCACTCCGGCGTGCACCTGCTGGCGATCAAGGACATGGCGGGCATCTGCCGCCCGCGCGCCGTGGCGGCGCTGGTGCGTGCGCTCAAGGATGAAACCGGCTTGCCGGTGCATTTCCACACCCACGACACCAGCGGCGCTGCGGCGGCCTCGGTGCTGGCGGCGGTGGAGGCCGGCTGCGATGCGGTGGACGGCGCGCTGGATGCTATGAGCGGCCTCACCTCGCAGCCCAACCTGTCGTCCATCGCCGCCGCGCTGGCCGGCACCGAACGCGACCCCGGACTGTCGCAGGATGCGCTGCACGCCGCCTCGATGTACTGGGAGGGCGTGCGGCGCTTTTACGCACCCTTCGAGTCCGACATCCGCTCCGGCACCGCCGACGTCTACCGCCACGAGATGCCCGGCGGCCAGTACACCAACCTGCGCGAGCAGGCACGCGGCATGGGCCTGGCCCACCGCTGGACCGAGGTGTCGCAAACCTATGCCGACGTGAACCGGCTGTTCGGCGACATCGTCAAGGTCACGCCCACGTCCAAAGTGGTGGGCGACATGGCGCTGATGATGGTGGCCAGCGACCTGACACCCGCCGATGTGCTCGACCCGAGGCGCGAGGTGGCGTTTCCGGAATCGGTGGTGTCGCTATTTAAGGGGGAGCTGGGTTTCCCGCCGGACGGCTTCCCCGCCGGCCTGTCGCGCAAGGTGCTCAAGCTGGCCGACGACGAACAGCCGCCCGAGGCCTACCGCCCCGGCGACCGCCTGCCGGCGGTGGATCTGGCCGCAGCACGCGCCACGGCCGAGCGCGAATGCGACCAGGCCCTGGACGAGCGGCAACTCGCGTCCTACCTGATGTACCCCAAGGTGATGCGCGACTTCTGCGCCCACAGCGCCCGGTATGGCGACACGTCCATGCTGCCGACGCCGGTGTTCTTCTACGGTGCACAGCCTCAGCAGGAGCTGACGGTGGAGATCGACCCCGGCAAGACCCTGCTGGTGGCGCTGCAATCCGTGTCGGCCGACGGCGATGCGGCGCACAAGGTGCAGTTCGAACTCAACGGCCAGTCACGCACGGTGCGGGTGCTGCGCCCGGACGCCGGTGATGCCGCCCGCGGCCGGCCGGTGGCCGACCCGACCAACCCGTGGCATGTGGCGGCACCCATGCCCGGCGGCATCGTGAGTGTGGCGGTGCAGCCCGGCCAGCGTGTCAGTGCCGGCAGCACCCTGTTGGCACTGGAAGCCATGAAGATGGAAACCCACGTGACCGCCGACCGTGACGCCGAGGTGGAGGCGGTGCATGTCGCGCCGGGCGACCGGGTGCAGGCCAAAGACCTGCTGGTGCTGCTGCGGCCGCTGGCAACGTAGATGCGGCGCCCGACGAAACGCTGTTCACTGGTGCAGTGTCATTGCGGGCTTGATCCGCAATCCACAGCTGCCGAAGCGCATCCGGCACGACAAGCTGGACAGCATCGGTGCTAGGGGAGCTGCTTCAGCCCGGAACGAAAGCGATCCGCGTTCTTCACGTAGCTCCGGGCGCTGCGTCGCAGGCCCTCGATCTCGTCCGGGGTCAGCGGCCGGACCACCCTGGCCGGGCTGCCCAGGATCAGCGAACCATCCGGGAACTCCTTGCCCTCGGTCACCAACGCCCGCGCACCGACCAGGCAGTGCTTGCCGATCCTGGCGCCGTTGAGCACCACCGCGCCGATGCCCACCAGGCTGCCGTCGCCGATGGTGCAGCCATGCAGCATCACCTGATGGCCCACCGTCACGCCCTCGCCTACCGTGAGTGGCTTGCCGATATCGGCATGTAACACGCTGCCGTCCTGGATGTTGGAGCCGCGGCCGATGCGGATATGCTCGGTGTCACCGCGGATCACGGCGCCAAACCAGACGCCGACATCCTCGGCCAGTTCGACCGCCCCCATCACCTGGGCGCTGTCGGCGACCCATGCCGACGCCGCCAGCTGCGGGCCAACGCCATCGAGCGAATACACAGCCATCGCGATTTCTCCTTTGGCAGCCATTGTAGGAAGGCAACTGCGCCAGCAACGGGCACGCGTGGCGAGCCACTGCCACAGAACCTGAGTCAAAATCAGCGCATGACAGATTCTTCCTGGAGTGGGCCTCCGCTGCGCATCGGTATCGCCGGCCTCGGGCGTGCTTTCACCATCATGCTTCCAACGTTCCGGTTCGATGCGCGTGTACAGGTGGTGGCTGCGGCCGAGCCGTCCACAGCCGCCAGACGTCAGTTCGCCGCCGACTTCGGCGCGCCGGTGTACGGCTGATAGTCGGCCACAGTCACAGCTTCAACAGCCCCATCCTGCGCCTGCGCGCGCTGATCCGCAGTGGCCAATAGGGACCGGTGCGGATGATCGTGAGTTGCGACGGCGCCGACCTTCGCCCCACCGCCATCGGCATCGAGGTATTCGCAGACCAGGCGCGCCATCTGGAGCCGCTGGCGCCCCCACGCGTTCCTCGCAGCGAGGTCATCGACGAACTGGTCGACACCGTGTTGCTGGGCAAGCCGCCGGTGCACAGCGGTGCCTGGGCCCGCGCCACCACCGAAACCTGCCTGGCCATCCTCGAATCCACACGCACCAGTGCAAAATGCCTGCTTCAGCACCAGGTTCCCGCACCATGAACATCCGCCCAGACGATCCCTCAGAGCCATTCCGCTGGAGCGACGCCTTCCTGTTGGGTTACCCGCAGATGGATAACGTGCACCAGGAGTTCGTCGACATCGTCAGCCGCATGGAGCGCGCCAGCGACGCGGAACTGCCGCAGTTGCTGGAGCAGCTCGCCGCCCACACGCGGGACCATTTCGACATGGAAAACAGCTGGATGGTCGAGACCGACTTCCCGCCACGCGAATGCCATATCGACGAACACGCGGCGGTGATGCAATCGGTGAACGATGTGCGTGTCCTGCTGGCCAGGGGCGATACCGGGGTCTGCCGCCGCCTGGTGCACGCGCTGATACTGTGGTTTCCTTCGCATGCGCACCACCTGGACTCCGCGCTGGCGCACTGGATCAGCAAGTTGCGCATGGGCGGCAAGCCGGTGGTGCTGCGGCGCGGTATCCCGCTGCGCTGAAGGACCCGGCTCACAGTTCGAGCGTGAAGACCAGTGCCACCGCGCGCTCGATCGTGCTGTGGCCCGCCAGCGCCTGATCCCAGTCTGCGCCCACTGCACCAACCACCGGCGTCAGGCCGGTAATCATGGATGTGGCGGCATCGGTGCCGGCATCGATTTCGGAAACCAGCGCATGGTCTTGCTGGAACAGCATGGCCACCGTGGAGCCGCCGGCCTCGATGATGACCACGTAGCGCACTGGCAGCCGGTGCGACAGGTTCGTATGTTGCCGGGCCGACTCGATTCCGTAAGTTTGACTCATGGCTTCATCTTGCCACAGTCCGGCAGCATCACCCGCCGCCGTGACGCGCCCGGGGGCGGTGTGGCCGGCTGCTGACCGCAAGCCTGCGCCGGATGGCCCCGCCTGCTACCTGGACGGAGATCCAACGAAGGGTGGCGACGCGTCAGGTGGAAGGCGTCAGCTTGTCCTGCGTCCTGGTCTCGAAATCACCCGCCTCATGCCGCTCATGCAGTTGGCTGGACGGCTCACCGGAGGTGCGGTTGACCATGCGGCCGCGCTTCACCGCCGGGCGTTTGGCGATCTGGTTGGTCCAGCGCTGCACATGGGCGTAATCCTGCACCTGCAGGAATTCGCCGGCTCCGTAGACCAGGCCCTTGGCCAAGGCACCGTACCAGGGCCAGACCGCCATGTCGGCGATCGTGTAGTCCTCGCCTGCCAGGTAGGGGCTCTCTGCCAGACGGCGGTCCAGCACATCGAGCTGGCGCTTGACCTCCATCGCAAAACGGTCGATCGCGTATTCGATCTTGAAGGGCGCGTAGGCGTAGAAGTGACCGAAGCCGCCGCCCAGATAGGGGGCGGCGCCCATCTGCCAGAACAGCCACGACAGACATTCGGCGCGCTGCGCAGCGGCGGTCGGGACAAAGGCACCGAACTTCTCCGCCAGGTGCAGCAGGATCGCGCCCGACTCAAACACCCGGATCGGAGTTGGCCCGCTGCGGTCCACCAGGACGGGGATCTTGGAGTTCGGGTTGGCCCCCACGAAACCGCTGCTGAACTGCTGCCCTTCATGGATCTTGATCAGCCAGGCATCGTATTCCGCGCCGGTATGGCCCAGCGCCAGCAGTTCCTCCAGCATCACCGTCACCTTCACGCCGTTTGGTGTCGCCAGCGAATACAGCTGCAAGGGATGGCGGCCCACCGGCAGGTCCGTGTCATGTGTCGGCCCGGCGATCGGACGGTTGATCGCGGCGAACCGGCCGCCGTTCTCCTTGTTCCAGATCCAGATCTTTGGTGGTGTGTAGGGCAAGGTATCGGTCATACGGGTGAATTTCAGTGGATGGGCGGGCGTTGGTTCGCAACAATCGAGGTGCACCCGAGGTGGGGGAACTTTACTGGGTTTGCCGGGGTAGTGCCGCAGGGAGCACCATGCGTCGACGAGGTCGGGGCCAATGGCACGGCTGGCCAATTCTGGGGGCGCGCGTGTGACGGCCAATTGCAGCCCAGCGGCACCCGGCACAGCCAGCAGTGTTTTGATGATCGGGTTTGCATAGGCAGACAAGGCCCGGTAGGGGCTTTCACGCACAGGGCCGACCGTCAGGAGCCGAAGTAGGCCTTGAGCCTATTGCAGGGTGAACGCTTTGAAGGCATGGCAACCGCTAGAGTTGATGCGCCCATGTGCGGTGCAGCACAGGCGCGGACGCCCCGCTGCTGCACCATACGTGCTTCTTCAGCCATAGTTGACTGCAATGTCTCCGCAAGGGGCCCCCGTGAAACTTCCTCGCTTGTTCAGTTGCTTCCTGTTGACCTTGCTGCCAATCCAGGCACTTGCGCAGGTGCCGGTCGTAAGCGTGGCCTCGGTGGACTTGGCTCGATATAGCGGCAAATGGTTTGAGATTGCC
>JANOUM010000758.1:0-3329 GCA_031416855.1 Rhodoferax sp.
GGTGCCGCAGGGTGAGCGGTCGTAGGCGCCGCCCGGGCACAACACGAAGTTGCGGCTATCGGCGTTGTCGTCGTCGGCAAAGAGCTCGATATGGTCGATCTCGGCCCCGTGCGCACCGGTGATGCCCGTGGACTGGAGCACGCCGCGCACGGCGTCGGCAAATGTGGTGAGCTGTGCCAGGTGAGCGCTGTCGACCTGCTGGCCATGGTCGCTCACCAGGAAAAACCAGTTGCCGCCCCAGGCCACGTCGCCGTGCACGATGCCATGTCCAGGCACGGCGACAGCCACCCGGTGCAGGTGGCGCCACGCCGGTACGTTGCGCACACTCACTGATCCGTCATCGTGCAGCGTGGCTTCCACCGTTCCCACCGGTGTTTCGATCAGGTGCCGCCCGACTCGTATCCGGCCCATGTACGCAAGCGTGACGACCAGCCCGATCGTCCCGTGACCACACATGCCGAGGTAACCGGTGTTGTTGAAAAAAATCACGCCGGCACTGGCGGCCGCAGACACCGGTTCGCACAACAGCGCCCCGACGATCACGTCGTTGCCGCGCGGCTCCAGCACCGTGGCGGCACGCCAGGCATCGTGGTGGTCGGCCAGCACGGCGCGGCGCTCGGCCATCGTGCCCGGGCCGAGATCGGGGAAACCGGCGATGACCAGGCGTGTCGGTTCGCCGCCGGTGTGGGAGTCGATGATCTGGATGCGTTGCATGGGACTGTGTCGGTTGGGGTTGGCAGGACGGAGATGGTACAAGGCGGTGCACGGTCGGTATACCATCGTTTGCGGCTGGTTCGACTGCGGCGTCCGGGGCCTGGGTGGGCCGGCCGGACGCTGTCTCAATTTGAGAATTTCGATCGGCGACCCTTATTCGACTAGGGTTATCCCTAGACCCAATCTGGCGCGCTCCTTTAACAATCCCTAGGTACTTTTATTCATAGGCAAGGCACCGTAGTGGTGCCATAACTTCCAGGAGAGAGACAGATGCAAAAGGTGTTGCACATCAACCCGGACAAATGCACCGGCTGCCTGCAGTGCGAAATGGCCTGTTCGTTCGAGAACTACGGCACCTTCGCCACCGCCAAGTCGCGCATCAAGGTGTTTGACTTCCACCATACCGGCAAGAAGGTCCCCTACACCTGCACCCAGTGTGACGAGGCATGGTGCCTGCATGCCTGCCCGGTCGAGGCGATCACCATGAACAAGACCACCGGCGCGATGGAGGTCATCGAAGCCACCTGTGTCGGCTGCAAGGTCTGCACCATTGCCTGCCCGTTCGGCACCATCAACTACGTCGAATCGACCGGCAAGGTCCAGAAGTGCGATCTTTGCGGCGGCGAGCCGGCTTGCGCCGACGCCTGCCCGACCGGCGCCATCACCTTCATCGATGCCAACTGGACCGGCCTGGGCAGGATGGCCCAGTGGGCCGACAAGCTTGGCAACCAACCTTCCGCTGTGTAAGGAGATCACTATGTCTTGGGCTGGAAAAATCCTCCGCGTCAACCTGACTGCTGGCACCGTCAAATCCGAACCGCTGAACATGGAGTGGGCGCAGGCCTACATTGGGTCGCGCGGGCTGGGCACGAAATACCTGGTGGAAGAGATCGACGCCAAGGTCGATCCGCTGGGTGCGGACAACAAGATCATCTGGGCCACCGGCCCGTTGACCGGCACCATGGCCAGCACCGGCGGTCGCTACACCGTGATCACCAAGAGCCCCCTGACCGGCGCGGTGGCCTGCTCCAATTCGGGCGGTTACTGGGGTGCCGAGTTCAAGATGGCCGGCTGGGACATGCTGATCTTTGAAGGCAAGAGCGCCAAACCGGTCTATCTGTACGTGAATGACGACCTGGCCGAGCTGCGTGACGCCGCCCATCTGTGGGGCAAGAGCGTCTGGGAAACCGAAGAGATGCTCAAGAAGAGCCTGCAGGATCCCCTGACGCGGGTGTCGAGCATCGGCAAGGCCGGCGAGAACGGCGTGTTGTTTGCCAGTGTCGTGAACGACCTGCACCGTGCGGCCGGCCGCTCGGGCGTGGGCACCGTGATGGGCAGCAAGAACCTCAAGGCGATTGCAGTGCGCGGCACCAAGGGTGTGGGTAACATCCGCGACCCCAAAGCCTTCATGAAGGCCGTGGCCGCCGGCAAGAAGGTGCTGGCCGAGAACGGCGTCACCGGCCAGGGCCTGCCGGCCTACGGCACGCAGGTGCTGATGAACGTGATCAACGAGGTGGGTGCCTTGCCCACGCGCAACCACCAGGACAGCCAGTTCGAAGGCGCGAAAGACATCTCGGCCGAAGCCATGGCCACGCCGCGCAAGAGCGACGGCAAGAAACATCTGGTGACCAACCAGGCTTGTTTCGGCTGCACCATCGCATGCGGGCGCATCAGCAAGATGGACGAGAACCACTTCACGATCGTCAACAAGCCGCAGTACCGCGGCGCCAGTGGCGGCCTGGAGTACGAGGCCGCCTGGGCGCTGGGTGCCGCCAACGGCGTGAACGACCTCGAAGCGCTGCAATACGCCAACCTGTTGTGCAACGAAGAGGGCATCGACCCGATCAGCTTCGGCACCACGGTGGGTGCCGTGATGGAACTCTACGAGATGGGTGTGCTCACCAAGGAGCAGGTCGGCATCGAGGCCAAGTTCGGCTCGGCGCATGCACTGGCCTTCCTGACCGAAGAAACCATCTACGGCCGCGGCTTCGGCAAGGAAATCGGCCAGGGCTCCAAGCGCTTGACCGCCAAGTACGGCCACCCCGACCTGAGCATGAGTTCCAAGGGCCAGGAGTTTCCGGCCTACGACGGCCGCGCGATCCAGGGCATGGGGTTGGCGTATGCCACCAGCAACCGGGGCGGCTGCCATCTGCGCGGGTACACCGTGGCGTCCGAAGTACTGGGCATCCCGGTCAAGACCGATCCGCTGGAGCACGAAGGCAAGCCCGACCTGGTGAAGGCGTTCCAGGACGCCACGGCCGCGTTCGACTCCTCCGGCCTGTGCATCTTCACCACCTTCGCCTGGGGCCTGCAAGACCTGGCACCCCAGATGGCGGCGGCCTGCGGCGATCAGTACACCACCGAAGAGCTGGCCAAGATCGGCGAGCGCATCTGGAACATGGAACGCGAATTCAACAACCGTGCCGGTTTCACCGCCAAGGACGACAGTCTGCCCAAGCGCCTGCTCACCGAGGCGGTCAAGACCGGCCCGGCCAAGGGCAAGGTCAACATGCTGGCCGAGATGATGCCCAAGTACTATGCGGCACGCGGCTGGGATTCCGAAGGCCGCCCGACCGCCGCCACCAGGGAACGCCTGGGGTTGTAGCCTGATCCCG
>JANOUM010000759.1:0-4441 GCA_031416855.1 Rhodoferax sp.
GTGGCCTGGACCGTGCAGCAGGGTCTTCCCGGCCTGGAAAACATGGCGATGATTCCGGGCACGGTGGGTGCGTCGCCAGTGCAGAACATCGGCGCCTATGGGCTGGAGTTGCAGGACCGCTTCGACTCGCTCGACGCGATCGATCTGCAGACCGGCCAGGTGTTGCGGCTCGACGCGGCGCGGTGCGGTTTCGGTTACCGCGATTCGGTCTTCAAGCATGCGCCATCGGGCGGCTTCGGGCTGAAGGACCGCGTCATGATCACCCGGGTGCGGTTCTTCCTGCCCAAACCGTGGAAGGCGGTGCTGGGTTACACCGAGCTCGACCGCAAACTGGCGGAGCAGGGCATTGGCCAACCCAGGGCGGGCGATATCTTTGACGCGATCTGCGCGATCCGCCGGCTCAAGCTGCCCGACCCCGCAGTGCTGGGCAACGCTGGCAGTTTCTTCAAGAATCCCGCAGTCACGCCCGAGCAGTGCGCCGACATCATTCAGCGCGAGCCGCGCATCGTGCATTACCACCTCAACGACGGCGCGGTCAAGCTGGCAGCCGGCTGGCTGATCGAGGCCTGTGGGTGGAAGGGCAAGTCAGTCGGCCATGCCGGGGTGTACGAACGCCAGGCGCTGGTGCTCGTGAACCGCGGGCAGGCGACCGGCGGTGAAGTAATGACACTGGCCGGCGCGATCCAGACCAGTGTCTACGAGCGTTTCGGCATCAAGCTGGAGCCGGAACCAGTGGTGGTGGGTTAATAAGTTGGCGCCGGTCAGGGCTTCTTGTCGTTCGTGAAACTGAGCAGGTCGGAGCCGCCACCCAGCGACAGCAGCCCCGTCTTGGCATAGATGCCGAGTTTTTGCCGGGTGTCCACGATATCCAGATTGCGCATGGTGAGCTGACCGATCCGGTCCTGCGGCGAGAACATGGACTCGCCTTTCTCCATGGTCAGGCGTTCCGGGTGGTAGGTCAGATTGGGCGACTCGGTGTTCAAGATCGAGTAATCGTTGCCGCGGCGCAGCTCCAGCGTGACGTCGCCGGTAACGGCGCGTGCCACCCAGCGCTGCGCCGTTTCGCGCAGCATGATGGCCTGCGGGTCGAACCAGCGGCCTTGGTAGAGCAGCCGCCCGAGCTTGCGGCCATGGTCGCGGTACTGTTCGATCGTGTCCTCATTGTGGATGCCGGTGACCAGGCGCTCGTACGCGATGAACAGCAGGGCCAGGCCCGGGGCTTCGTAGATGCCGCGGCTCTTGGCCTCGATGATGCGGTTTTCGATCTGGTCGCTCATGCCCAGGCCGTGCCGCCCTCCGATGCGGTTGGCTTCCAGGAACAGGTCGACCTGGCTGCCGAACCGTGCGCCGTTGAGGGCCACCGGCTGACCCTCCTCGAAGCGCACCGTGACCTCCTCGCGCTTGACCTCGACCTCGTCACGCCAGAACGCGCAGCCCATGATCGGTTGCACGATCTTCATGCCGCTGCTCAGTTGCTCCAGGTCCTTGGCCTCGTGGGTGGCGCCCAGCATGTTGGAGTCGGTGGAATAGGCCTTCTCGGCCGACATCTTGTAGCCAAAGCCGGCCTGGGTCATGAAGGCCGACATCTCGGCGCGCCCGCCCAGCTCATCGATGAAAAGCTGGTCGAGCCAGGGCTTGTAGATCTTCAGCCCGGGGTTCGTCAGCAGTCCGTAGCGGTAGAACCGCTCGATGTCGTTGCCCTTGAAGGTGCTGCCGTCGCCCCAGATGTTGACGTCGTCCTGTTTCATGGCAGCGACCAGCATCGTGCCGGTCACTGCGCGGCCGAGCGGCGTGGTGTTGAAGTAGGTCTGGCCGCCGGTCGAGATATGGAAGGCGCCGGCTTGCAACGCAGCAATGCCTTCGGCGGCCAATTGGCTGCGGCAGTCGACCAGACGCGCCGCCTCGGCGCCGTACTGCATCGCCTTGCGCGGGATATCGTCGTAGTCGGGTTCGTCCGGTTGGCCGAGGTTGGCTGTGTAGGCATATGGAATAGCGCCCTTGTTGCGCATCCAGTGCAGCGCCGCGCTGGTGTCAAGGCCACCCGAGAACGCGATGCCGACTTTCTGGCCGACCGGGAGATGTTGAAGAATGGTGGCCATGGTGGGGTCCTGCTTCAGCCGTAATGGCAAATGTAGTGGTAGGGCTCGGTGACGCGGATGTCGAACCGGGTGTTCTGCCCGACGCTGAACCGCTCACCGGCCCCGGAACGTACCCAGGCCTCGGTGCCAGCCAGGCGGTACTCACAGTAACCGCCAACACACTCCATGATTTCCGGTGCGGCGGTGCCAAATGTCAGCGTCGCCGGCAGCACAACGCCGACCGATTTCCGCGTGCCATCGGGGAAGGTGAGGGCATGGCTGACGCACTTGCCGTCAAAATAAACGCTGGCTTTGGTGGCGACGGTCGCGCCGTCGATCTTGTCGGTCGTCATGGAAGGTGCTGCTTTCCTGGTTGAGCGCCCTCGGCAGCGGGCCGGAACGCGTCTGGCGGGGTGCGCGCGGCAGCGCGCCGAGGTCCCCGATGAAAATGAAAGCCGGATTTTAGGGTACGGGCGGTCAGCCTTTGGGCAGCAGCCGGGCGACCCAGGCCTCGGGCTTGAAGCCGACGGTGATGCCCCCGGCGCCGCCGCCGGCCCAGGCCACCACCGGCCGCTTGATCACGCTCGGCGTGGCCAGCATCAGCGCGCGCGCGCTGGCGGCGTCGGTGACGGCGGCTTTGGTCGCGTCGTCGAGCTTGCGCCAAGTCGTCCCCTGCCGGTTGAGCAGCGTCTCCCAACCGGCGGCGGCCAGCCATTGGTCCATCGCTGCGGGCGGCACGCCCTGCGGTTTGAAATCGTGGAACAGGTACGGCACCTGGTGTTCGTCCAGCCAGAGCCGGGCCCGTTTGACGGTGTCGCAGTGGCGGATGCCGTAAAGGCTTGTCACGTTCTTGTGCATGGCCGGGATCATGCCGCAAAAGGGGTGCGCGACAATAGCGGGGCATGAAAACTCTGACCGACTGGCTCGACCATTGCGAGCGCCTGCATCCAAAAACCATCGACATGGGCCTGGAGCGCGTGCGTGTGGTCGCGTCGCGCATGGGCATCCGGTTCGATTGCCCGGTGATTACCGTGGCAGGCACCAACGGCAAGGGGTCGACCTGCGCCATGCTCGGGGCAATCCTCGGGCACGCCGGATACCGGACCGGCGTCTATACATCGCCGCATCTGGTGCATTTCGAAGAGCGCTTGCGGTTGTCGGGCGTGCCGGTGGACGCCGACCAGCTGGCCGATGCGTTCGCCCGCGTGGAACGCGCCCGTTGCGAGGGCCACGAACCGGTGTCGCTGACCTATTTCGAGTTCTCCACGCTGGCCATCCTGGACCTGATGGCGCGCGCCGGGCTGGACGTGGTGGTGCTGGAAGTCGGGCTGGGTGGCCGGCTCGATGCCGTCAACATCATCGACCCCGACTGCGCGGTGATCACCAGCATCGACCTGGACCACATGGAACTGCTTGGCCCGGACCGGGAAAGCATTGGCTACGAGAAGGCCGGCATCATGCGCACCGGGCGGCCGGTGGTCGTGAGCGACCCGGTCCCGCCCCAGAGCGTGCTCGACCGGGCGCGCGAGGTCGATGCCGACCTGTGGCGCATCGGGGTCGATTTCAATTTTTCCGGCGACAAGCAGCAATGGGCCTGGCGCGGGCGCGACCGGCGTTTTGCCGGCCTGGCCTACCCGGCCCTTCGCGGTGCCAACCAGCTGTTCAACGCCAGTGGCGCGCTGGCGGCGCTGGCGGCGCTGCGTGAGCGCCTGCCGGTTACCGCGCAGGCAGTGCGCAGCGGCTTGTCGACGGTCGAGTTGCCAGGGCGGTTCCAGATTGTTCCCGGCCAACCCAGCCTGGTGCTCGATGTCGCCCATAACCCGCATTCCGTCGCGGCTCTGGCCGCCAACCTCGACGCGATGGGATTCTTCCCCACCACCCACGCCGTTTTCGGGGTCATGGCCGACAAGGACCTGGCCTTGATGTTCGAGCGCGTCAACCCGATCATCGACCGCTGGTATTTCACCGATCTGCCGACCGCCCGGGCGCAGACCGGTGCCGCGCTGGAGGCGCAATGGCGCAGCCTGAACAAGCGCGCGGACACCCGGGCGACATGCTTCGCCAACCCGGTTCTGGCGCTGCAGGCAGCAGTCGATGCCGCAGACCCGGCTGATAGAATTGTGGTCTTCGGATCGTTCTATACCGTGGGTGGTGTGTTGAAGGATGGTGTACCCCGTCTGGCTGCTAAACACACGAATCCATAAACCCCTCTGCATGGCACTATTCAAGCCCCGAAAGGGCCGCGACGAACCCCCGGTGTCGGTCGCTCCCGCCCCAACCGTCGAAGCCATGCGCCGGCGGGCCATGCATCGGCTGATCGGTGCCTCGATCCTGGTGCTGGCGGGCGTGATCGGTTTCCCGAT
>JANOUM010000760.1:0-6290 GCA_031416855.1 Rhodoferax sp.
GCAGGTGCACCCAACGACTCGCTGGTCGCGGCCTATGCGGCCATCCACCACCAGACGGTCAACATCGCCGACGCCTATACCGAGGCCAACTTTGACTTCTCCGGCACGCGCCGTTTCGACAAACGTACGGGTTACCGCTCGCAGTCGTTCCTCGCCGTTCCGATGCGCAACCACGAAGGCGAGGTGATCGGCGTCCTGCAGTTGATCAATGCGCAGCGCCCTGGAAGCACCGAGGTGGTCAGTTTTTCGTTGTCGGACCAGAGCCTGGTCGAGTCGCTGGCGTCGCAGGCGGCGATCGCGCTGACCAACCGGCTGTTGATCACCCAGCTCGAGGAACTGTTCGAGTCCTTCATCAACCTGATCAACCTGGCAATCGACGAGAAATCGCATTACACCGGCGGCCATTGTCAGCGCGTCCCGGCCCTGACCATGCTGCTGGCCGAGGCCGTCGACGCCACCAGCGAGGGTCCGCTGGCGGCTTTCCGGATGAACGATCGTGACCGCTACGAGCTCAAGATTGCCGGGCTGTTGCACGACTGTGGCAAGGTGACCACGCCGGTGCATGTGGTGGACAAGGCCACCAAGCTGCACACGCTGTTCGACCGCATCGAGCTGATCGACACCCGCTTCGAGGTGCTCAAACGCGACGCCGAGATCGCCGCCCTGCGCCGCCAGCTCGAGCTGCGCGAGAAGACCAACCACGATGCCGAGGCTGCCGTGCTGGTCGGGTTCCGGGCCGAGATCGAGTCGCTGGATGCCGACCGGGCGTTCCTGCGCGCCACCAACACCGGGGTCGAATCCACGCGCGACGACATACTGGCAAGGGTGCGCCAGATCGCCAGCAGCCGCGTGTGGCGCAACGTGGAGGGCATGGAGACCGAGTTCCTGACGTCTGACGAGTTGGAGAACCTGACGATCAAGGCCGGCACCCTGACACAGGGCGAACGCAATACCATCAATCACCATATCGTGGCCACGATCAAGATGCTCGAAAAGCTGCCCTGGCCCAAGCACCTGCGCAATGTGCCGGAGTACGCCGGCGGTCACCACGAACGCATGGATGGCAAGGGTTACCCCAAGGGGCTGACGCGCGACCAGATGTCGGTGCAGGCGCGCGTGATGGGCATTGCCGACATCTTCGAGGCCCTGACGGCCAGCGACCGCCCCTACAAGCCGGGCATGAAGCTGTCGCAGGCGATGGGCATCATGCACAAGTTCAAGCTCAATGGCCATATCGACGCGGAACTGTTCGATGTGTTCGTGCGCGAGAAAGTCTATCTCCGGTATGCCGAGAAGTTCCTCGATCCGTGGCAGATCGACGAAGTCAACCTGCCGGTGTGACGGCGCCGAAAAACGCATCGAACATCGGCACCAGGGCGGCGAAGTCGCGCGCGAAGGCTGCCGGGTTGACGAAATAGGCCTCGCTCGCGACCGCAAAAAACTCGCTGATCGACGCGGCGGCATAAGGATCAAGCCACACTGGCGCGCCGCCGAAACGCTCGGCCAGGCTCAGCTTGTCGCAGTAGTCCAGGTAGTGGGCCTGCAGGGTGGCCAGCCAGTTCCGGCGCGCCTGAACCGGTGTCGCGGCGCCCATGAAACCGGCGGGCAGGGGCGGGCAGGCGTCGGTAGCGCCGTCGCGCATGTCGATCTTGTGCACGAACTCGTGGATCACCACGTTGTACCCCTCGCCAGCGGTTCGACCGGCCTGCGCCACGTCCTGCCAGCTCAGCGTCACCGGGCCGTCTTCCATCGCCTCGCCACTCAGTTCCTCGTGCCAGGCGTGCACCACGCCGGCCTCATCCACCGATTCGCGCGCTGCCACCACGGGGCCCGGATGCACCACGATGCCGATGAAGTCGTCGTACCAGGCCAGGCCCTGGCGCGGGCCGGCGATGGCCAGCACCGGCAGACAGGCCTGCGCAGCGATGGCGAGCGCAATAGCGTCGGTGATCAGGAGCCCGCCGGCGCCGTGAAATTCCTTTTGCGCCAGGAACCCGGCGGTGAGGTCGCGCAGCGTGCCCAGCGACCCCGCTCCGTGGCGCGACAGGAACGGGTAGGCCTGCAGGGTGTCGTGCCACAGCGGGTCGGGAATGGCCCGGCGTTGACCCGCCCCCGTGCGTCCGCCCAGATTTCGCAACCAGCGCAACATCGGGCCGGGTTGCGGTTCAGGGCGCGGGCAGGTTCGCGCGGTGCACGCCCAGGCGCTGCACCTGCGCCTGCGCATCGATGCGCAACACCTGCCCCCGAGCCGGTTCGGCGCGCAAGTCCCAGTCGCTGAGCACGATGCGCCGCAACTGGTGCGCCAGCGCATGGTCGGCCGGGCGGTGGGTGTGACCGTGGATCAGGGTGTCTGCGCCGGCGCGCTGCAGCCAGCGGGTGGCCTCGGCGTCATCCACGTCGACCCAGGCCGGCGACGCGGCCCTGCGTGCCTCGCTGCGCTGTCGCAGTGCGCGCGCCGCTGTGCGGCGTTGCGCCAGCGGCTGGCCGAGAAACCCGGATTGCCAGGTCGCGCTGCGCACCAGCGCGCGGAATTGCAGGTAGTCGGTGTCGGCCAGGCACAAGGCATCGCCATGGGACAACAGCCAGGCCTGGCCGGCAAAGTGCAGGATCGACGGATCGTCCAGCAGCGTCATGCCACATGAGGTCGCAAATAGGGTGCCCAGAAGGAAGTCGCGGTTGCCCTGCATGAAGAAGACCTCGCGCGCTGCGCTGGCCTTGCGCAGCGTGCTGGCGCAGCGCGCTTCGAAACCGGCCGGTTCGTCCGAGGCCGCGTCGTCGCCGACCCAGACTTCGAACAAATCACCCAGGATGAAAACCGCATCGGCCGGTGTGTGGCTCAGGTAGTGCCGCAGCGCCAGGAAGGTCTCTGGCTGGTCCGGCTGCAGGTGCAGGTCGGAGATGAAGTCGATGCAGCGCCAATGTGCTGGTGCCGTCACCGTCGGCCACGCCGTCGACGGACCGTGCTGGCCGCGGGCGTCGGCCGTGTCAGCCATGGCGTGGGCCGGTCCGCATGACAGCCACCGCTAGCGCGAACGCGGCTGGATCAGAGCGCGACCGCCTTGTCGAGCACCACGTCGTCGTTCGGCACATCGTCGTGAAAACCTTTGCGTCCGGTCTTCACGGATTTGATCTTGTCGACCAACTCGTTGCCGCCGACGACCTTGCCGAATACCGCATATCCCCAGCCCTGAGCGGAGGGTGCCGTGTGGTTGAGAAAACCGTTGTCGGCCACATTGATGAAGAACTGCGCCGTGGCGGAGTGCGGGTCGTTGGTGCGCGCCATCGCCACGCTGTACATCACGTTCTTGAGGCCGTTGGCGGCTTCGTTCTCGATTGGCGTGCCGCTGCGTTTTTCCTTCATGCCGGGCTCGAAGCCGCCGCCCTGGACCATGAAGCCCGGGATGACGCGGTGGAACACGGTGTTGTTGTAGTGGCCCTGGTTGACGTATTCGAGGAAGTTTGCGACCGACTTGGGCGCCTTGTCGATGTCGAGTTCGATCGTCACGATGCCGTAGTTGCGGATGTGGAGTTCGACTTGGGGATTGCTCATGATTTATTTGACCAGGGTGGCGGAGTTGATAAGTAGGGGAGTTTTCGGAACATCGGATGGAAACGGGCCACCGGGCCCGGTGGGGCTGGACTTCATCTTCTGGATCACGTCCATGCCGCTCACCACCTTGCCGAACACGGTGTAGCCAAACAACTGCGGTGCATTCACAAGGTTGGCGCGCGCTGTATTCTCGTACACCCGGCCCTGGTGCTCGAAGCGGGGCACCGGATCTCCCGGGGGGATCAGGGCCGGGTCCAGAAAACCGTTGTCCTTGACGTTGATGAAAAACTGCGAGGAGGCGGAGTTCGGATCGTTGGTGCGCGCCATCGCCAGGGTGCCGACGACATTGCGCTGGCCGCCTTTGGCCAGGGCATCGCGTCCCTCGTGCGCAACCGGCGAACGGGTGCGCTTTTCGACGTAGCTCGTGTCGTAGCCGCCGCCCTGGACCATGAAGTTCTCGATCACTCGATGGAAGATGGTGCCGTCGTAGTGCTTGTCGCGTACGTACTGCAGAAAGTTCTCGACCGTCTTGGGTGCCTTGTCGGGATAGACCTCGACGACGAAGTCACCGGCCGTGGTGCTGAACCGCACTTTGGGGGCCTCCTGGGCCCAGGCGCCGGCGGCCATGACGGCGCACAGGCTGGCAAGAATGGCCAGGCGCCGGGTGGTACGGGGGCGGGCAAATGCGGTCACGGGATGTCCTTTGAGGGGCGGTGGGGGATCGGGGTTTCAGTTCGGCCTGGCGCAGGTTCAGCGCGAGGCGGAAGCTGGCGGTCTGGGCGGCAAGGCCTTGTCCGTCTGCGGCGCCGCAGCGCGTGTCGGCGCGGGTGAGACGAACAACTGGCGCAGCAGCGACAGCTTGGGGTTCACGGTGCTGTTGGCGGGATCGAGAAGCCGGGCCTGCTGATAGGACTGGTTGGCCAGCCGTGCATAGACATCGCCCAGATTCTCGTGCGCAATGGCGTATTGGCTGCTGGTGCGGATCGCCATCTCCAGGGAGGCCCGCGCCTTGTCGTACTGGCCTTGTGCGGCGTACAGCACGGCAACGTTGTTGTACGGCTCGGGCAATTCGGGGTAGTCCGAGATCAGCGTGTTGTAGGTCGCGATCGCGTCCTGCGGTTTGCCGGAATCCTGCTCGATCAGGCCCTTGAGGAAACGCATCTGGGGATCGCGCGGTTTGCCGGCCAGGTACTGCTGCGCCTTGGCCATGGCCTGGGGCCATTGCCCGCTGCGCATGAGCTCTGTCACGGGGGTGTATTCGTCTGCCTGCGCAGCGCCCCAGACCAGCGTCAAGGCCAGCACCCCGAGGCGCATGCGCCGGCAAAAGCCACGGGTGGGGGGCATGATGAGGTCTCCTGAATCAGGCGCGTTGCAATCCCGATCACCGGGGCCTTATACTGCGCTGGATTGTAGCCCAGGGGTGCTGCGCAGCCTCCCTGACGACCTCCACCACGCGCCTGTTTTCTCCCATGCTTGCGGAAGAATCTGCCTGTCATCCTTCTGCCTGCCAGACGTCTGCCTGACACCCATGAGCCTGTGTATCCACAACACGCTGACGCGTGCGACAGAGCCTTTTGTCCCGATCGAACCGGGCCATGTGCGGATGTACGTGTGCGGCATGACCATCTATGACCTGTGCCATATCGGACATGCCCGCATGATGATGGCGTTCGACGTGGTGCAGCGCTGGCTCAGGGCCAGCGGCCTGCGCGTCACCTACGTGCGCAACATCACCGACATCGACGACAAGATCATCAAACGCGCGGTCGAGCGCGGCATTCCCATCCGCGCGCTGACCGACGAGATGATCGCCGCCATGCAGCGCGACATCGGTGCGCTGGGCATCGAGGCGCCGACCATGGAGCCGCGCGCCACCGAATACGTCCCGCAGATGCTGCGGATGATCGGCGTTCTCGAGGCGAAGGGCCTGGCCTACCAGGCGTCCAGTGGCGACGTCAACTATGCCGTTCGCAAGTTTCCGGAGTACGGCAAGTTGTCCGGCAAGTCGGTGGACGAATTGCGCGCTGGCGAGCGTGTGGCGGTGCCCGACGGCAAGGAAGATCCGCTCGACTTCGTGCTCTGGAAAGCCGCCAAGGACTCCGAGCCCGACGACGCGAAGTGGGCCAGCGGTTATGGCCCGGGGCGCCCGGGCTGGCACATCGAGTGCTCTGCCATGTGCGGCGAAACGCTGGGTGACACCTTCGACATCCATGGCGGTGGCGCCGACCTGCAGTTCCCGCATCATGAAAACGAGATTGCACAAAGCGAAGCTGCACACGGCAAGCCGTTGGCGCGGTTCTGGATGCACAACGGTTTTGTGCGCCTGGACAATGAAAAGATGTCCAAGAGCCTGGGCAACTTTTTCACCATCCGCGAGGTGCTGGCCAAGTATGACGCCGAGGCGGTTCGTTTCTTCCTGGTGCGTGCCCACTACCGTAGCGCCTTGAACTACAGCGATGTGCACCTGGACGATGCGCGGGCTTCGCTGCGCCGCCTGTACACCGCGCTCGAGTCCGTCCCGCCGGCAGCCGTGCCGATCGACTGGACGAACCCGTTCGCGGCGCGTTTCAGGGCGGCGATGGATGACGACTTCGGCACGCCCGATGCGGTGGCCGTCCTGTTCGATCTTGCGACCGAGATCAACAAGACGCGCTGCCCGGAGTCGTCGGGCCTGCTGCGGGCGCTCGGCGCCTGCCTGGGCCTGTTGCAGGCCGAACCGGCGGCCTTCCTGAAGGGACGC
>JANOUM010000761.1:0-1578 GCA_031416855.1 Rhodoferax sp.
CAACGCCAGCGCGTCGCCATGGGACGTGCCATCGTCCGTGACCCGCAGGTGTTCCTGTTCGATGAGCCGCTGTCCAATCTGGACGCCAAACTGCGCGTGACCATGCGCACCGAGATAAAGGCCCTGCACCAGCGCCTGAAAACCACGTCTATTTACGTCACACACGACCAGATCGAGGCCATGACCATGGCTGACAAGATTGTTGTCATGCGCGAGGGCGTGGTTGAGCAGACCGGCACGCCGCTGGCGCTTTATGACCGCCCGGCGAACCAGTTCGTGGCCGGCTTCATCGGTTCACCGGCGATGAATTTTCTGCCTGGCGTGGTGCGCAGTGGCCAGGTGGTGCTTACGGGTGGAGCGGCGCTGGCGATGCCATCCGCTACCCATGCCCAGGAGGGTCAGGCGGTGGTGTACGGAATCCGCCCCGAACACGTTGACCTGGTGCTGGGTGGGGACGGTATTGCCTGCGAGGTGATCGTAGTCGAGCCCACTGGTGCCGACACGCAGATATTCACCAAGATCGACGGCGTCGACGTGACCGGCATCTTTCGCGAGCGCCACGAGTTTCATCCCGGAGCGCCGATTCGACTGCGGCCGGATACGACGCGCGCGCACCTGTTCGATGCCCAGAGCGGCCGCACGATGGGATGAGGCCAACCGCCGTGGATGGCCGTCGCACTTTCGGTCGCAGGCCCCCACAACCATGAGATGCCGTACATGACTACACCCGCATGCCTGATCACCGGTGGTTCGAGCGGTATCGGTCGTGCGACGGCACGCCTGGCGGCGCGCGGTGGGTACCGCGTTGCCATCGCCAGCCTGCCGGCGCATTTCGAAGACGCATTGCAGGTGGCGCGAGAGATCAGCGCGGCCGGTGGCCACGCCGTGGCGCTGCAGGGCGATGTGTCTTCACGATCAGATATCGAGCGCCTGTTCAACGAAACCGACGCTGCACTCGGACCTTTGTCGATGTTGGTGAATTGCGCAGGCAGCTATCTGGAGTCGCGGGTGGAAGAACTCGATTTCGACGCGCTCAGCCACATGATCGCCGTCAACTTCACGGGCGTGGTGTATTGCTGCCGCGAAGCGGTACGGCGGATGTCCAACCGCAGGGGTGGTTTGGGAGGCGCCATCGTCAACGTCTCATCGATGGCGGCGACGATTGGAGGGCGCCCCGGGGCGAGCGCCTACGCTGGCTCCAAAGCGGCCGTCGATACCTTCACGACCGGTTTCGCGCGCGAAGTTGCAGACCAGGGCATTCGGGTCAACTCGGTACGTCCGGGGGTAACGGCCACCGCCATGACGGCGCACCTGCAAGCCGACCCTGAACTTCGCAAACGTGTTGAAGCGTCCATCCCCCAAGGGCGCATCGGGCAACCGGAGGAGGTTGCCGAGCTCATACTCTGGCTACTTTCCGACAAGGCGTCACTCGTAACCGGTGCCCACGTCAATGTGGGCGGCGGCGGATTTCACGTCGTCGGCGTCTCTTGAGCAGCTCACCGCGATCCTGCATGGCGACATTCTGCGGTTGATGCGATCCGCAAGTGAACTTGGCCCCGAGAAGTGGAGACCTTCACC
>JANOUM010000762.1:0-2665 GCA_031416855.1 Rhodoferax sp.
TTCGCGCCGCAGCTCCAGATTGGCGCGGTGACCGGGCCGGCCGGCTGGTCGGCGGTCGGGCCGGTCGGCCACGACCTGCTGCCCGAGCAGCTGGCACGCGGCCTGTGGACCGTGCAGGAAATACGCAAGGCGGTTGGCGACCGCATGCAGATTGCCATCGAGGGCCATTCGCGCTGGGACCTGAACTGTGCACTGCGCATCGCCCGCGCGCTCGAGCCCTATGACGTGATGTGGATGGAGGACATGATCCAGCCCGATAGCGCGCAGGACCTGGCGCGGCTGGTGCAGGAGACCCGCGTCCCGCAGTCGGTAAGCGAGCGCCTGTTTACGCGCCACGCCTACCGCCGCATCCTGGACGCGGGCGCGGCGCACATCGTGATGCCCGACATCATCTGGACCGGCGGACTGAGCGAAGCGCTGAAGATCGCCACGCTGGCTGACACCCACCATCTGCCCGTTGCCCCACACGACTGCACCGGGCCGGTGAACCTGTTCGCCTGCCTGCAGCTGTGCGCCGCAACACCCAACGCGATGATCATGGAGACGGTGCGCGGCTTTTGCGAAGGGTATTACCGCGACGTAGTGGCCGAATCAGTGCCGGTGCGGGATGGCCGCGCCGTGCTGACCGGGTTCGGGGCCGGCCTGGGTGTGACGCTGCGCCCGGAGTTTTTGGCCGGGCCGGGTGTGACGCGGCGCGTCAGCGCCTCGGGCCAGTCGAGCTAATTGTTATCGGCGATCAGTAGTCCCGCCCCGACGCGCTGCTGGTCGATTTCGAGCCAGCGGCCTTGCGCTCTGCTGTGCGGTGAATGCAGCACACATTCGACGCATCCTATGCGGCGAATGACTTGCGTGTGCGGAGAACATTCTTCATAATCTCCGCATGAAAAGCGGTTATTACACTTATGTCTGGCAGGCCAGCGACTGGCCGAATTGGCGCTTTGACTTAGCCACCATTGCCCAGCCGTTGGCCGACGTCAGCCGTGCCCAGGGTCTGTTGATGGGACGACTGGCCGATGTCGGCATGGCCCTGCGCGACCAAGCGACCCTGTCGGCGTTGACCGAGGACGTCATCAAGACCAGCGAGATCGAGGGAGAGCAACTCAACGCCCTGTCTGTGCGCTCCTCCATCGCCCGCCGCCTCGGCGTCGATATCGGCGCGCTGGCACCGGTGGATCGTCACGTCGAAGGCGTGGTCGAGATGGTGCTCGACGCCACCGCTAACTGCAACGCGACAGTCACTCGAGATCGTTTGTTCGGGTGGCACGCCGCGCTGTTCCCAACCGGCTATTCGGGCCTGGTCCGGATCATCGTGGGCGGCTGGCGCGACGATGCCACCGGTCTGATGCAGGTGGTCTCTGGCCCGCTGGGGCGCCAACGCGTGCATTTCGAAGCGCCGCCGGCCGACTCGCTGGAGTTCGAAACCGACCGCTTTCTGGCCTGGGCCAACAGCGCATCGGACGAGCCGCCGCTGATCAAGGCCGGACTCGCGCATCTGTGGTTTGTCACCCTGCACCCGTTCGATGATGGCAACGGCCGCATCGCGCGTGCCGTCGGCGATCTGTTCCTGGCCCGTGCGGATGGCAGTCCCCAGCGCTTTTACAGCCTGTCGGCGCAGATCCAGCGCGAGCGCAAGGCCTACTACGACATCCTTGAGAGCTCCCAAATGCAATCATTGGATGTCACCGAGTGGCTCGCGTGGTTCCTCGCCAAGCTGCTTCGCGCCCTCGACCAGGCACAGCACACGCTCGACGCCGTGCTGGTCAAGACGCGCTTCTGGCAGCGCTGGGCTGCACCCGGTTCTGCACCACTGAACGAGCGACAGGGGAAGCTGGTCAACCGGTTGCTCGATGGCTTCGAGGGCAAGCTCACCAGCACCAAGTGGGCTGCGATCGCCAAGTGTTCGCCAGACACGGCGCTGCGTGACATCAAGGATCTTCTGGCCCGTGGCGTCCTGCGCAGATCAGACGCGGGTGGACGCAGCACCAGTTACGAGCTCAACGACGTGTCGAAGTAGGACGACCTTCAAGCAGCAACTTGTGGGTATTGAGCTTTGCCGTCTTTCTGTCAAAAGTCAATACTCCGGATAAGCACGGTTCATTGAATCACCTCGTCGGCGCGCAGCAGCAGCGACTGCGGGATGGTGATGCCGAGGGCTTTCGCGGTCTGCAGGTTGATCACCATCTCGAACCTGATGGGCTGCTCGATCGGTAAGTCGCCGGGCTTGGCACCCTTGAGTATCTTGTCGACGTAGCCGGCAGCACGGCGAAAGTTGTCGTCATTGGAAGGCCCATACGACATGAGGCCGCCCACTTGCACCGACGCGCCGGCTGCCAGGATGCCGGGAATCTTGTACTGCAAGGCCAGATCGGCCAGTGGTCGAAGCGCGGCCTGGATCAACGCACCCTGGACACCGACGTAGGCTTTGACACGCGCGGCAGCGGCCCGCTTGAAGGCCGCGGCAATGTCTGCCGGCTGGTGTAGTTCAAGCAGGGTCACGCGCAGTCGCAGGGGCCCGGCCGCCTGTACGATTTCCCTGGCCTCGGAAGCGCTGGCGGGTATCGCCGGCTGGAACAACACGGCAACATGATCAATGCCTGGAAGGGCGTCCCGCAGCACCTCCAGCCGCTTGGGCCCGAGTTCGCTCGCCACCGTCGTCAACCCGGTC
>JANOUM010000763.1:0-2092 GCA_031416855.1 Rhodoferax sp.
CGCTGTCAGGTGTGTTGACGGGGAATTGTCAGCCAATGGGGCAGAGCTTATTTTGTCGGTTTGACGCGACAAATAGCGCCTTATTTTCCCCCCGCGAGCTTGTTTGCAGGTTACTGAACGTAGCAATCTCCTTACACTGCCATACACCGACGCATTGTGTGCGCTGGCAGTATCGGTTCGGTCCAAGGGCACTGTTGGGGCACGGGTCCCTTACAGGCACTACCAAAGGCAGGGAGTCACCATTCAAATGCAACTTGACGTGCAGGGCGGCCGAGCGCCCTGGGTGACGCTGCAGCAGCACCTCGCAGCCTGCCTCCGGCAGGTGGTGTGTGCGCTAGGCATGGGCGGGCTGCTGTTGTCTGGTGGCGCTGCATGGGCGCAGTCGATGCTGGTGGCGCAGGGCAGGGTTGCCTATGTCAATGCCGGCCAGCTTTTTACCGTGCCGTTCAACAACTCAAGGTGCTCCGCTTGCCATTACGCCACAGATGCGCCGGCGGCTGACAATGCCCGCCAGCCTCCGGCGTTCGTCCTGGTGTCGAACCACCACACTGCGGCCAACAACGTCTCGGCGTTGCTGACGTCCTTCGCCACCGGCGGCAAGATGGTGGCCCAGATCGGCAACACGTTGGACTCTCCCAGTGTGGCGCAACAGGACGTGTTCAAGAAGTTGTCCTTGTACATCGGGCAGTTCAAGGCACCGGTATTCCAGTCCGCACCCACGATGCGTGTGGCCTCCGGCTTGTCGGGCACACGCAATATCTATTCGTTGCTGAGTGCCGATGGCACTGGTGGTGTTGCCTCGGATACCGGCCTGACGATTACCAACAGCACTGGTGCGTCGGTGGTGGCCACGTCCGACAACGGCGGATCGGCGTCGGCGGCCCAGGCGGTGACCGCACCCGCTGGCATTTCCATCCTGGCCTACAACGTCGCCTACCAATCCCCTGCCAAATTCAACGGAACAGATACCTTCCACGTGACCGTCGCCAACCCCACTGCCTCGGTGACACAGCCCGTCACAGTGACCGTGCTGGGGATCAGCAGCGCCGCGTCTGTACGAGGTGTCAAGGGCAGCACCTACAGCGCGGGTGCCGGCGCGCTTTACAAGGTCACTTCGAGCGATTCTGGCGCCACCACCTTCACGTCGACCACCTTGCCCGGCGGTCTGTCGATCAGTTCGTCCACCGGCGACATCACTGGAACACCCACCGTGACCGGGGACTTCGTGGTGACGGTGGGCGCGACGACCACCACGGCGACGCACTCTGCCAATGGACAGGTCTTCAAGGACGTCACGATCTCGATCGACGGCATCTCCAGTGCTGCGTCGGTCACCTACACCCAGGGCACTGCGGTCTCGCCCAACTACCAGATCACGTCCTTTCCTGCAGCGCAGGCCGGTTTCTACACGCTCAGCAGCACCCCGGCCGGCCTGTCGTTCAATACCAGCACGGGTGTGCTGAGCGGAACGCCTACAACCAGCGGTGTGTTCAACCTCACGGTCGGGGCCAGGACGTCCTCTCCGGTCTCTACGGTTTCGCAGGCGCTGGCCGTCACCGTCACCTCCGCCGGGTTGCCCGTCGTGAGCACGAACCTGCCGGCCTCTCCAACCTCGTCTGGAAACGTCAACGCCTTGTTCGACGCCTTCGCCTACCGCGTGAACCTGTCCAACCCGTCGCTGACTTTGATGAGTTTTGGTGCCAGCGGCTTGCCGTCAGGGCTCAGCATCAACACCTCCACCGGTCTGATCACCGGCACGCCGACCCAGAGTGGTGACTTCGACTTGTCCCTGACCGGCAGCAATGCGACCGGTGCCGGCACGGCCCTGGCATGGACGATGCGGGTCAACCCGACCGCCGTGCCGGGCATCAGTTCGACGCCAGCCTTGACCGCGTCTCCGATCGTGACGGGCACGGTCGGCAGTGCGATTGCTGCAACCCAGATCAATGCCACCAACCTGCCGATCACCGCCGGTAGTTACGCAGCCAGCGGGTTGCCCGCCGGCCTGTCGGTCGATGCCAATACCGGCCTGATCACCGGCATACCCACACAAAGCGGCGACTTCGCGGTGGTGTTGTCGGCGGCCAATCCT
>JANOUM010000764.1:0-4123 GCA_031416855.1 Rhodoferax sp.
CGCTCGAAGTACTTGAGGTAGTTGGCGTAGAACACGATGCCGCCGGCATCGGTGTCTTCCCAGTACACCCGCACCGGCCAGGCAAAACAGCCGTCGGGCGCCCGCAGCGCAGACACGCCGCTCATGCCAGCATGCGCGCAATGCGGTCGATCGCGGCGCGCAGATCACCGATCGAACTGGCGCTGGAGAACCGGATGAAGTTCGCAGTTTCGGCGTGCCCGAAGTCGCGCCCCGGCGTGACCGCGACATGGGCCTGGTTCAGCATTGCGAAGCTGAAATCCCAGCTGTCCTTGATGCCCAGCCGCGCGCAGGCGGCGGAGCAGTCGGCCCAGGCGTAAAAGGCGCCGTCGGGCAACACCGGCACGCTCAGGCCCAGGCGGTTGAGCTCGGGCACGAAGTAGTCGCGCCGGGCCTTGAAATCGGCGCGTCGGCGCTCGTATTCGGCAATGCTGTCCGGCTCGAAGCAGGCGAGCGCCGCATGCTGCGCGATGGTGCTCGGGCAGATAAACAGGTTCTGGGCCAGTCGCTCGACGACCGGCACCAGCACCTCGGGCACCACCAGCCAGCCCAGCCGCCAGCCGGTCATGCTGAAATATTTGCTGAAGCTATTGATGCTGACGATGCTGTCGTCCAGCGCCAGCGCGGTGTGCCCGAAGTGGGCGTCGAAACTCAGCCCGAGGTAGATCTCGTCCACCAGCGTGATTCCGCCTTGGGCCCGCACCAGCGCATGGATGCGTTGCAGTTCCTGTGGGTCGATCGAGGTGCCGGTCGGGTTCGACGGCGAGGCCAGCAGCACACCGCGGGTGCGCCCGGGCACCCACGCCTCGCGGACCCGGTCGGCGCTGAGCTGGTAGCGTTGCGCAGCCGTGGTCGGCAGCAACACCGCCCGGCCATCCGCGGCCTGTACGAACTGCCGGTTGCAGGGGTAGCTCGGGTCGGGCATCAGGATCTCGTCGCCGGCCTCGATCAGCGTCAGGCAGGCCAGCTGCAGGGCCGCCGATGCGCCTGCGGTGACCACGATGCGCGACGCCGGCACCGGCACCGAAAAACGCGTGTGGTACCAGTCGCTGATGCGCTCGCGCAAGGCTGGCAGGCCGGTGGCCTGTGTGTATTGGGTCTTGCCATCGCGAATGGCGCGTTGGGCCGCCTCGCGCACCAGTTCCGGCGCCGTGAAGTCGGGCTCGCCGATGTTCAGGTAGATCATCGGCGACCCGGTGTGTGCGACCTGCCGCCCGAGCAGGGCCGCCGCCTTGCCGACCTCCATCACGTGGAACGGCTCGATGCGCTGCGCGCGACCGGATATCCGCATTGCTCAGGAGCCGCGGTCGGGCCCGCGCGCCTTGGTATTGCCGTGGTCGTTGCTGACCTCGGCGGCGCGCAGCCGGGGCGCCAGCCCGTTGAGCACGCCGTTCACATACTTGTGGCCGTCGGTGCCGCCGAATTCTTTGGCCAGTTCGATGCATTCATTGAGCACCACGCGCCAGGGCACATCCAGGCAGTGCCGGAATTCATAGGCTCCGATCCACAGGATGGCGTGTTCGATCGGCGAGAGCTCCGCCAGCTTGCGGTCGAGCAGGGGCAAGATCAAGGCGTCGAGCTCTGCCTGCTGCGCGACGCAGCCGCTCAGCAGCATCTCGTAGTGGGCCGGATCGCATTTGCCGAAACCCAGCAGATCACGCGTGAAGGCGTCGATCTCGGGCAGCGGGTTGCGGCCGATCTGGTGCTGGTAGAGCGCCTGCAGGCCGAATTCACGCGAGCGGCTGCGCGCCGACTTGCTGGCCGCCTTGCGTGCGCCCGTGCTGGTGACGCCGGTGCGCGACTGGCGGGGAGGCCGGGTGCCCGGCGCGCTGGAGCGGGGGGTGTCGGTCATCCGAGGTGTTCCATCAGATTGGCCATTTCGACCGCAACGCGGGCGGCGTCGCGGCCCTTGTCCTCCTGGCGCGCAACCGCCTGCGCCAGGTTCTCGGTGGTCAGGATGGCGTTGGCAACGGGCAACTGGTAATCCAGCGCGATGCGGCTGACACCGGCGCCCGACTCGTTGGCCACCAGCTCGAAGTGGTAGGTTTCACCGCGGATGATGCAGCCCAGCGCGATCAGGGCGTCGTACTTCGCCGACTCGGCGAGCGCCTGCAGGGCCACCGGCACCTCCAGTGCGCCCGGCACCTGCACATGGTCGACGTGGGCGTCCGGCACGCCGAGCCGGCGCAGTTCCGCCTTGCACGCGGCGGCCAGCGCATTGGTGATGTCTTGGTTGAAGCGCGCCTGGACGATCCCGAGCCTGAGCTTCTTGCCGTTGAGACGGTCGTCCCCTGGTTCCAGTTTTTCCTTGTCTGCGCCGAACATGTGCTTCCCTGTGGTGAGTGTCAGTGTGAGAGGTAACCGGCGATTTCGAGGCCGTAACCGACCATGCTGGGCATGCGCCGAGGCGCCCCCAGCAGTTGCATGCGGTGCACCCCGCATTCGCGCAGGATCTGGGCGCCAATGCCATAACTGCGCAGATCCATGCGCCCGCGTTCCGGGCCGTGGCTGGCGCGTGCCGTGCCTTCGAACTGGGCCAGCAGCTGCGCCGCGCTTTCACCGCAATTGAGCAGCACCACCACGCCCCTGCCCTCCGACGCGATCCGCGCCAGGCAGGCGTCCAGGCTCCAGGAATGCATGGCGCGGTCGACTTCGAGCACATCGAGCACCGACAGCGGCTCGTGCACCCGCACCGGCACCGTGTCCTGCGGGCCCCAGCTGCCACGCACCAGGGCGAGATGAATGCCCCGCCCCGGCTTGTCGCGGTACGCATGCGCCGTGAATTCGCCGCTGGCGGTCTGCATGGCACGGCTGCCCAGGTGCTCGATCAGGGACTCGACCCGGCTGCGGTGTTCGATCAGGCTGGCGATGGTGCCGATCTTGAGTCCATGTGCGGCGGCGAACAGCTGCAGGTCGGGCAGGCGCGCCATGGTGCCGTCGTCCTTCATGATCTCGCAGATCACCGCCGCCGGCGAACAGCCGGCCATGGCAGCGAGGTCGCAGCCGGCTTCGGTGTGGCCGGCGCGCATCAGTACACCGCCATCGACCGCCTGCAGCGGGAAGATGTGGCCGGGCTGCACCAGGTCGAGCGGGCGGGCGGTGGCGGCCACGGCGGCCTGTACGGTGCGCGCCCGGTCGGCTGCCGAAATGCCGGTGGTCACGCCTTCGGCGGCCTCGATCGAGACCGTAAAGGCGGTGCCTTTCTTGTCGCCATTGCGCGCCACCATCGGCGGCAACTGCAGGCGCTCGCAGGTCTGGCGCGTCAGGGTCAGGCAGATCAGCCCGCGGCCGAACCGGGCCATGAAGTTGATGGCCGCTGCATCGACATGGTCGGCGGCGAGGACCAGGTCGCCCTCGTTTTCGCGGTCTTCCTCATCCACCAGGATCACCATGCGACCGGCGCGCAGGTCGGCGACGATGTCTTCCACCGGTGAAACGGGCGCGGGGCAGGGGTTGCTCATGTCTTTCCTTGGACTGGTTCAGCGGCTGGCGCGCCGAGCATCCGCTCGACATAACGCGCGATCAGGTCGATTTCCAGGTTGACCGGCGCGCCTGGCACCAGTGCGCCCAGGGCCGTGTTCTGCACGGTATGGGGAATCAGGTTGATGCTGATGGCGCAACCGCCATCCAGATCGGTCACACGGTTCACGGTCAGGCTTACCCCGTTGACCGTGATGGACCCCTTGTACGCGAGGAAACGCGCCAGTGCAGCCGGAATGTGCAGGCACAACTCCCAGCTTTCGCCGACCTGCTGGAAGCGGGTCACGGTTCCCACACCATCCACATGTCCCGAGACGATATGCCCGCCCAGCCGGTCATGGGCTCGCAGCGCCTTTTCGAGGTTGACGGTGCCCGAGCGGTCCAGCAGGGCGGTCCGGGCCAGCGATTCGGCGGAGATGTCGATGCAAAAGCGGTGCTGGTCGGCATCCAGCTGCGCGACGGTCATGCAGGCACCGTTGAGCGCGATGCTGTCCCCGAGGCCGACATCCATCAGGTAGGCGGGGGGGCATTCGACCGTGAGGCGTTTGCCATGTGTTGAAGAGCTGCCAAGGGCGTCGACGGCGACGATGCGCCCCACGCCGGTAATGATTCCGGTGAACATGGG
>JANOUM010000765.1:0-2633 GCA_031416855.1 Rhodoferax sp.
TCGATGACGCGGGCGTTGATGGCCAGCAGCGCAGCGCCCAAGGGCGGGTGGCGCGCTGCCATCTCCTTGATGCGCGTCGTCTCAAACGCGGCGTTGTACACATACACCGGCCCGAAGGTACCGCACGCTGCAATCAGCGCGAGCGCCAGCGGTTCTGACGGGTCAGCGCCTGAAAGATCGAGAAAACCCGTGTGCTTGAGTTGGGCGGCATCGTTCAGTGTGTGCAGGCTGAACTGAAAGGTATTGAACTGATAGGGCCGCGTGCCCTTCCAGATTGGCACGGCAAACTGGATGGTCTCGAAGTCCAGAAAGTACGCGGGCAGGCTGTTTTCAATCAGGTCTGCCGCTGCACCTGCCGTATCAAAATAGACCGTGTTGGCCAGGGTGTGGGTTTTAACGCGGCGCTGTCTGGCATTGAGCATGTCGTCGGGCACGTCTTTGAGCTCATGCACGCCCTGCGCGGCCAGCGTCGCCGCCTTGTTGCCGATGTAGGGCAGCCAGCCGACCGGGTGCTCAGGCTGGGGCGCATCGCGGTTGCAGTAGGCATAAAAGCCGCAGGGATAGGGTTTGTCGCAGTGCTTGCCGATGGCAAGTGCGGGCTCGATGGGGCTGGCGCAAACGCCTTGGGCCTGGGCAATCCAGCTCTTGACTTCGCCCGTGCGCGCAAAGGCTTCTTCGCTCAGGTCCACTTCCTTGAGCAGGCCGGCGTAATCGCCGTCGCCGGGATACGTCCAAGACCGGTCGATGTGCGCCAGCGAGACGCGGTGCAGGGCCACGCCGGACTCTCTGGCGACGAAAGCCTGCACGGCCACGTCGTCGCGGTGGTAGTCCTTCACGCTGGTTGACGACTTGACTTCGACCATGTGCCAACCCGCCCGATCGGCGGCTTGCTCGGGCAGCATGACATCGGCAAAGGCCAGCGCGCCGCCGGCCGTGAAGCCGGCTTCAAAAACGGGTTTCGCCGATTGGAGCAGCTCGGTGGTTCTTTCAAAAGCGCCCGCGATGCCCTCGGCGCGCATATCAATCAGCGCGCCGATTCCCTGCGGGTCATACAGGCGCTGCGCCAGCTCGCCGACCTGGTGCCCGGTCTGGAAGATCGCCTCGGTCGCCGATGAGTCCTCGCGCAGCTCGGGCCGGTGAACTTCAAGCCACAGGCGCTTGGGGCACTGGCGCAGCGCCATGAGTTTCGATTTTGAAAAAGTTCGCACGATGTCTCCTCCATTTTTTTTGCTGCTGCGCTGACTAATCGAGCGCCCATCCCGCCTCCAGCAATGCCTCGACCTGCGCAAACGGGTAGATGTTGCCTGCCTGTCTCTCGCGCAGCACCAGCCGGTCATCCATCAGGTCGGTCCGTGTTGCATAGGCAAAACCCAGCGCCGCATGCTTGAAGTGCAGGCGTCCGTCTGGCGTAGCCGGGATTTGCACGATGGCGTCGCGGGTCTGCTGTTGCAGGCTTTCAGACCAGTGTCTTGTTGGGTAGGTTGTCATGACGGTGAAGTTGAATGATTCAGGGCATTGTCATTCGGCATGCGTCACTCTGTGTCGCACGTCTGTGCAAACTTGCCGTATTGAGTCAACAAGGCGAGGGACGCATGGATTTCATTGAGGTCTATTACTCACCCAAGCAGGTGTCCTGCCCGGACAGCTCCTCTCCCAGCCCACGCAAACCGGCATGGGTGGTAGCGGACTGGATTGCGCAGAAGTTGCCCATTGGCATGGTTGAGCCCATACCGGCAAGCCGTGAGCAGTTGGCCCTGGCTCACTCGCCAAAGTACGTCGATGGGATTTTGAGTTGCGCGCTGATGAACGGGTTTTGTGGCCGCCAGAAGGACGTGGCGGATTCGCTTCCCTGGACTTGCGGCTCACTTCTGTCGGCCGCCCGTGGTGCCTTGAACAACGGCCTGGTCGCGTGCTCGCCCACCTCGGGCTTTCATCATGCCGGGTACGACTCAGGCTATGGCTATTGCACCTTCAACGGCTTGATGGTGACGGCGCTGACCTTGAAGGCCGAAGGCAAGGTCAGCCGCGTTGGCATTCTGGATTGCGATCAACACCACGGCGACGGCACGGCTGAAATCATGGTCGCGCTGGGTATTGACTGGATTCGGCACGTCTCGCAAGAGCACTGGAACCCCCACGAAGCCAAGCCTTTTCTCGACAAGTTGCCCGAGGTCGTACGCCGCTTTGCCGACTGTGACTTGTTGATTTACCAGGCCGGTGCTGACCCGCATATCAATGACCCGCTGGGTGGTTTTCTGACTACGACGGAGCTGGCTGAGCGTGACCGAATCGTTTTTTCTGTAGCCAAGTCCATCGGCATTCCGGTAGTCTGGAATCTGGCCGGGGGCTATCAGGAGCCAGTGGCCCGTGTTCTGGGAATTCACCGGAACACCATGGCGGTGTGTCTAGCGGAATACGTTGCGTGATCAGTGCGGCTTCACATTTGATTCAAACATTTGTGGTGACCTGTGACCTGTGATCAGGCATCCGGGATTCCGCTGGCCAGGATGGAAACCGTGATCTTTTTGCACGAGGTGTCGCCGTGATACTTACCGACGATCATCCACGGGTCTTGAGGCAACTGATTTCTGATGCTTCTCATCGCGTTCATTGAGTCACCCAACTTGAGGATT
>JANOUM010000766.1:0-2678 GCA_031416855.1 Rhodoferax sp.
CCTTGCAGTTGCCCGCATGAAATATCTTGCTGCGATGGATGTGTGACTTGACTTGCGCCAACAATATGCATTATTATTCGTGCATCCCGCATCCAAAAATGCATTTTGTTGCATATTTCACGAGGTGACTGCATGAGTTCAGACCCCCGCGTCGACTACCAGACCGACCCTTCCCGCTACCGCCACTGGAAGCTCGACTTCGACGGCGCCATCGCCACGCTGGCCGCCGATTTCGATGAAAACGCCGGCCTGCGACCAGGCTACAAGCTCAAGCTCAACAGCTACGACCTCGGTGTCGACATCGAGCTCAACGACGCGATCAACCGCATCCGCTTCGAGCACCCCGAGGTTCGCACCGTGGTCGTAGCTGTTGAGCTTGAGCTTGTAGCCCGGGCGCAAGCCCGCGTTTTCATCGAAATCGGCGACCAGGGTGGCAATGGCGCCGTCGAAGTCGAGCTTCCAGTGGCGGTACCGGGAAGGGTCGGTCTGGTAATCGACGCGGAGATCCGAACTCATGGGTGCGCCTCTTGAGGTATGCATCAAAATGCATTATTTTGGATGAAGTGAAAAAATAATAATGCACACACCAAACACAAGTCAAGGTGTTGCGCTCGACAGGCAAAATATTTCATCGCAGTAACTGCAGCGCCGCGCGCACCAAAGTGCGCAAGGCCAGGAAGGTCGCGCCGAGTTCCTGCGCACTGGTGTCGAGCCGGTACTGCGCCTTGGAATAAAACGCGGCGCGTCCGAGCAGGATGCCCTTGAGGTCCTGCATCGCCTCGCGGCTGGCGGCCATCGGGCGCAGGTCACCCTGGGCGGTGACCCGGGCCATGTGGTCCTGCGGGTCGGCCTGTAGCCAGACCGTCGTGCAATGCGACAGTAGTTGCTTGAAGGTGGCGCCATCCGACACCAGTCCGCCGGGCGTGGCAAGCACGGCTTCAGGATAGATCTGGATCGCTTCTTCCAGGGCGCGCCGCTCGTAGCGACGGTAGGCGTTGACACCATACAGCGCCAGGATCTCGGCCACGCTGCAACCGGCGAACTTCTCGATCTCGCGACTCAACTCGACGAACGGAAAGCCGAGATCATCGGCCAGCATGCGGCCCAGGGTGGACTTGCCCGCACCGCGCAGGCCGACCAGGGCGATGCGGGTACTGTTGCCGGTGTTTGCGCCACTGGTTCCCAGCATCTCCCCGATGGCCACCCGCACCCGCTGCAATGTGCCTTCATCACGCTGCTCCAGCAGTTCGCGGATCAGCAACCACTCGGGCGACGATGTGGTCACGTCACCAATCAAATCACCCAACGGGCACTGCAGCGCGCCGGCCACCTGCAACAACACCAGCACGGACGCATTGCCGACACCGTACTCCATGTTCGCCAGGTGTCGCTCGGACACATCGGCGGCAAGCGCCAGCGCCTTGCGCGTCATGCCGCGGCGCGCGCGCAGGTTGCGCACCCGGTCGCCTAGCGCCTGCAGAAACGGGTGCTTCTCAACCGGCGCTTCGGCGGGCGCGGAGGATGCCTCAGTATGCAATATAGTGCTTGACATCGGCTAGGGAACTGGTTTGGGTCAGGCACGCAGAATAATTCATATTCCTCCTGATAACAAGCCAGCACCCCCAAAAGACCAGGAGACCGTCGTGCCGAACCATCCTGCGATTGATGGCTCCGGCGAGGTTTTCAACTTCGCCCAGCACCTGATCAGCCGCAATGCCGGCCGGGAGGCCAAGACTGGTCAGCGGCATCTATGTGTCGCCGTTCAAGGCCGAAGCCACGCTGGTGCAGCACGCCGCCGTGCTCGAGACGGCTGTGATCGGTGGGGCCGACGCCGACGGGCTCACCCGCACCAGGGCCTTTGTCGCGGCGTGCGTGCGCCAGCACCCGCCATCCACTATTTCCGGTCTGAACTATTGGCCGTGTTCTGGCGATGCAATTGCGGTTTGTCAGGCATGTTTTTCGAATCCACTCTCGCCTTCACGCTGGCCGTGTTGTCGGCGGCCTTCTCCTTGACAGCCTGTTGACTTCCGAGCGGACTGGGGTGTTTGGCAACTTCATGGCTGGGGACCGGTCCGGTGTGGGTGGGCTTCATGATCCATACTCCTTTGTGGCTGCAGGCAGCCGGTTGAACAGACACCGGCCATTGAGCCCCAATCTGGCGGTCGGCGCATTGGCTCCACGGCGCGACTGCGCGTAGGAGGCATGTCCGTTGTGCCCCGTCCTGCCATCGGCGCTCGCTCGGTCGACCGCTCTCCCGTGGCGCTGGCGTGCCGGGATCGCGGCCCCGGCACGGGGGTAGTGCCCCGGCTCCAGCGCTGCGATCCGCCGCGCGATGTGGGGGCCGAACTCCTCCTCGAACGCTTTAACCGTGCGCACCTGGACTCCGTGCGGCCCTTCACCCGAAGATGCCAATACGCAGCAGGGCTCCTGCAGTCCCTGCAGCGCAACCGACACCAGGAGCAACGTCGTCAGCTTATGCCTCCAAGCCTGATGCGTCCGTACGGTGGCGAGCTTAGCCCAGCCTTCGTTGTCGCCCCATGCGGCTGCGGCGCGCCAGGCGCGCCGTCAAGCGCCCTGCCACCACCGACCGGAATCCGGGCACACGCTGGCGGGCATGCCGTTGCGCCAGATCTGCGCCCCGAGCGGCTGCACCTGGCACGACGGGACGGTATCGAATG
>JANOUM010000767.1:0-2389 GCA_031416855.1 Rhodoferax sp.
GCCCGAACACAAGCTCGGCATTGGCGTCGACCGCCTCGACTACACCAAGGGCATCATGGAACGCTTCCGTGCCATCGAGCGCCTGCTGGAGCTGAATCCCGATTGGGTCGGTCGCTTCACCTTTGTCCAGGTCGCCGCGCCGACGCGCGCGGGCATCGAAGAATACCAGCATCACGAGGCGCAGGTTCGAGCCTTGGCCACGCGCATCAACGGCCGCTTCGCGCGGCAGGGGCCGCCGCCCATCGTGCTCAAGGTCGAGCACCACGAGCCGCGCGAGGTATACGAGTATTACCGCGCCGCCGATCTCTGCTTCGTCAGCAGCTTGCACGACGGCATGAACCTGGTCGCCAAGGAATTTGTCGCGGCCCGCGACGACGAGCGCGGCGTCCTCATCCTCTCTCAATTTACCGGTGCCGCCCGGGAGCTGCCGGAGGCCTTGATCGTCAATCCCTACGATGCCGACCAGTGCGCTGCCGCCCTGCACCTGGCGCTGACCATGCCGGCGGTGGAGCAGCGCGACCGCATGCGCCTGATGCGCGGGCTGGTGGCCGAGTTCAACGTCTTCCGTTGGGCCGGTCGCATGCTGCTGGACGCAGCCGCGATGCGCCGCCGCAGCCGTCTGATCGACAAGTCCGGCACGACGTCCCCATGAAAAAACTGCGCGGCAACACGCCCCCTGTGCCCAGTGTGGGGTGGGCCTATTTTCTCGATGTCGACGGAACCTTGATCGACATTGCCGATACGCCGGACGCCGTCCAGGTGGATATGGCGCTGCTTGATCTGATCGAGCGTCTGCATCGTGCCAGCGGCGGCGCTGTGGCGCTGGTTAGCGGACGCTCTATCTCGGACCTGGAGCGCCATCTTGGCATGCTGCGTCTACCTCTGGCCGGGCAGCACGGACTGGAACGGCGGGATGCCGCCGGTCGCCTGTGGATACACGCCGCACCACCGGACGCCAAGTGCGCGATCAAGGAGGCGCTGTTACCGGTTCTGGCGCGCCATCCAGGTCTGCTGCTTGAGGACAAGGGACTGACGCTGGCGCTGCATTATCGAAGAGCGCCCCGCCTGGCCGCCTATGCGCATCGGGTCATGGGTCATTTGGCCAGTTTGGCCGGGAAAGAACTCGATGTGCAGCGCGGCAAACGCGTGGTGGAAATCAAGCCAGCCGGTATCGACAAGGGCACGGCAGTTGGCGAATACCTGCGCGAGCCGCCTTTCCAAATGCGGCGCCCCGTGTTCATCGGCGACGATCTCAACGACGAACACGGCTTCGCCGAGGTAAACAAGATGGGAGGCATTTCCATCAAAGTGGGCAAGGGTGCCAGTTGCGCCCGCTTCCGCCTGCCCGATGTGGCAGCGGTAAGGCGCTGGCTGGGTGAAGCATTGAAAGACAAGCAATGAGTACTCTCGATCTGGCCTTGATCGGCAATTGCACCGTCGGCGCACTGGTCGATGCGCGGGCGAACATAACCTGGGGCTGCTTCCCGCGTTTCGATGGCGACCCGGTGTTCTGCTCACTGCTCAAGGATACCGGCGACTACGGATTTTTCGCCGCCGAGCTTGTGGATTGCGAGCGGACCGAGCAGCACTATCTCGAAAACACGGCGATTCTGGTGACGCGTCTTTACGATTGTCATGGCGGCGCCGTCGAAGTCACGGACTTCGCGCCCCGCTTCGGTCAATACGGTCGCATGTTCCGGCCCATGATGCTGGTGCGCAGGGTCAAGCGGATTTCCGGCAATCCGCGCCTGACCCTGCGCCTTCGTCCGGCTTGCGATGACGGTGCCGGGCGGCCTGAAATCACCTGGGGCAGCAATCACATCCGCTATGTGGCGCCGACGCTCACGCTCAGACTGACCACCGATGCATCCCTGACCGCACTTCTTCAGGAAATCCCCTTCTTCCTTGAAGACACTGTCACGCTTCTGCTTGGTGCAGACGAAACCGTGCACGAAGCCGCCGGCGAGGTTGGCCGCCGCTTTCTCGAAGAGACCATTCAGTACTGGCGCGAGTGGGTGCGCTCTCTCGGCATTCCTTACGAATGGCAGGAGGCGGTGATCCGCGCAGCGATCACGCTCAAGCTGAACGCCTACGACGACACCGGCGCCATCATCGCCGCCATGACCACATCTATTCCCGAAGCGGCGGACAGCGGCCGCAACTGGGACTACCGCTACTGCTGGCTGCGCGACAGTTATTTCGTCGTCAATGCGCTGAATCGTCTCGGTGCTACCCGCACCATGGAGCGCTACATCGGTTACATCATCAATATCGCCGCCAATGCCGGGGGCGATTCGCTGCAGCCGGTGTATGGCATCGACGGTCGGATGGAGCTGGACGAACGGGAAGTCCCGGCACTGGCGGGCTATCGCGGCATGGGGCCGGTGCG
>JANOUM010000768.1:0-5554 GCA_031416855.1 Rhodoferax sp.
CGCGCATGGCGGCGATCTTGCTGGCCAGCATCTCCGTGCGCTCCAGCAACTGGTTGAAGCGTTTTTGCTGCGCCGACAAAACCTCCTCCGCGAACTTCAAGGCGCTCAGCGCCAGCCCCACACCGGCCGGTACAGGGGACGCGGCGGCTTGGCCCGGCAGATCATCATCAAACAAACTGGTCTGTGTCATATCCCGCTACCTTGATTGCCACCACACGGGATCAGTACCCCAGCACCAGATCCACCTGGAACTGCAGTGGCTCCCCCGCACGGAACCGCGCCAGGTTGTCCAGAAAGCGCTGGCCGGCACGTTCGAACATCCGGTTTTGTGCCCGGCCGGACAAGTGCATGCTGATGTGCGCATTGTCCAGGCTCCACAAGGGGTGACCGGGGGGCAATGGCTCGGGGTCGGTCACGTCCAGGAATGCGGCGCCAAGGCGTTTGCCGCGCAAGGCTTCCACAACGGCATCCTGGTCCACCACGCTGCCACGGGCCACGTTGACCAATACCGCGCCCGGTTTCATGGCCGCCAGCTCGGCGGCACCGATCATGCCGTCGGTCTCGGGCGTGGAGGGCACAGCCAGGACCACCCAGTCGAATTCGCCCAGGCGCGCGCGCCACTGGCCCGGCGCCAGAGTGCGGCCGCTCGGGTCGCTCTGCCGGCGCACCACGGTCACATCGACATGGAACGCCTTCAGGCGTTCTTCCACCAGCCTGCCGATACCTCCGTAACCCAGCAACAGCGCGCGGCTCCCGGACAACTCCGCCTTGCCGGGCGAATCCTTCAGCCATTCCTGGCGGTCCTGCGCGCGCACCACCTCGCGGTAGCCCTTGGCGATGGTCAACATGCCCATCAGCACGTATTCGGCGATCGTGATGGCGTTGATGCCGACCCCGTTGGTCACCATCACCCGCCGTGCTCGCAAGTCCTCCAACGGCAGCCCGTCCATGCCGGCGAGCAGGGAGTTGAGCCAGCGCAGCTCGGTGGCTGCGGCGATGGCGGCCGCCATGGCCGCCTTGTCGTACATATCGAACCAGCCAATCCGTGCGCCGGGGGCCAGGGCCAGCGCCTCTTGTTTGTTGCTGAACCAGCGCGGCTGCAGCCAGCCGGGCAAACGCGCCTCCACATAGGGGCGCACCATGGCGGGAAGCGTGGCGATGATGCTGTCTGTCACGGGCAATGCAGTCGGATTGGGGAACAATCAGGCCTGCGGCACCCAGTTGCCATGAAATCCCGGTGGCACGCGGTGCGGAATATGGACCACCGCCTGCGGTGGCCCGGCGAAATGCCGCGCGTTCAGGATCACGAAATCAGTGCTCTGGTCACCCATGTTCACCACATAACCCATCAGCCAGCCTTCGTCCTCCGCCGCGCCAGCATGTTGGGGCACGAATACGAACTCGCCAGGGAATCGCTGCGGCCCGAATGCATGCGTCTCGCGCCGGCCGGCCTGCAGGTCGTGTTTGATCAGAAAGGTCCGGCCGCCGAGCGCCGCATCGTCGCGGTCCAGCGGCAGGCTATAGGCATACCGATAGGGTTTGCCGAGCAGGCGTTCGTCGCAGCGCGGAAACTCCTGCGCTTCTGGGTCCAGCAACTGGCGTGCCACCCGTCGCGCTGCCGGGTCGATGGTCCAGCGCTCGAACGCGGCCTGCCGCGAATCGGGGCCCTGGGTGCTTTCGGCGAACATCGTCGCGTGGGCCACCACGTCCACGATCACCCGGCCATCCTCGGTCTCGAACGCATTGCAGGCGTGGAACACGTAACACGGGTCGACGTCGCACCAGATGATGTCACTGCCCCGGCCCTCCCGCGGCAGCAGGCCCACGCGGGCGCGGTGTGCGGGGTTCCATGCATAGGGAAACGGGTGCCCGGCGAGCAGTGTCTTGAGCGAGAAGGTCACCGGCAGGTCGAACACCAGCACGTAATGCTTCGTGATCATGCAGTCGTGGATGCTGGGCCCGTGGGCCACGCTGATCGGCTCCTCGCGCCGCACGCGGCCGTCGCAGCCCACCACCACATGGCGGATGGTAGTCTGGTCGCGCCCCTCGTAGCAGATGGCGTGCATTTCGCCTGTCTCCGGGTCCAGGTGCGGATGGGCGCTGAAGGAGCCGTGCAGCGTGCCGCCAAACGGGTTGTGCGCAACAGTGCCCAGGTCGGCATCGATCTCGACCGGGAAACCGCCGGCCTCCACCAGGGCCCAGGTCTTACCGGCATGGCCCAGCACATTGGTGTTGACGGTGTCGCCCATCCCGCTGCGCGGGCCGGGGGCCTCGGCTTCCTGCAACGCAGCGCTGACCGCGCGCGAGCGGATCCAGCGATTGCGGTACCACAGGGCCCGACCGCCCTGCAGGCGCACGCCATGCACCATGCCGTCACCGACGAACCAGTGGTAGGCGCCGGGGTTGGGCGGCGTGACCGGGTTGGGACCGATGCGCAGGTAACACCCGTCGAGTTCGGGCGGGATGACACCCTCGACGCGCAGATCGTCCAGCCATACTTCGCGCTCCATGGGCTGGTGGATGCCCGTCAGATAGGGGTGCGGCCGGTCCGGGGCTGCCAGGCGCTGCCGGTTGAATGCAGCCACTTTCATCGCGCCGCGCGCCACGGTGCGGCGGATCATCTGTTCGACCGGGCTGGCCATAAGTGGTACTCCTTGCGCGGGTTGAATGCAAAACCCAAGTGTAGGACGCGCTACCGTCTACCGTGTTGCGTACCGCAACTCCGCGCGCACCACCAGGGCCAGCCCCAGCATCACCAGGGCCAGGCCGGCAAACGCGGCCGCCGGTGGCCGTTCGCCAATCACCAGGATCGCCAGTACAAATGCCGTCAACGGCTCGGCCAGGCCCATCGACACCGCCGTGGTGCCGGAGACGCGCCGCAGCGCATGGGTGAACAGCAGGTAGGCCACGCCGGTCGCCACCACGCCCAGATACACCACCACCACCCAGCCGCGCGGGGAGGTTTCCGGCAGGCCGGACACCCACATCGCGACCGGCACCGCAGCCAGCGCGGCACAGCCGAAAATGCACAGGGTGACGATCGCCGCCGGCGTGTCGGTGACCATGCGCTTGCTGATCAGCGTGTACGCAGCGTACGACAGGCCCGACACCAGGCACAAACCGACGCCCCCGGCCGTGATGTGCAGCTGCTGCGCACTGCCAACAACCATCCAGCTGCCGCCAGCCACCGCCAGCACCGTGCCCAGCCACCAGGCGCCAGCCGGCGAGCGGCGCGTCGCCACAATCTGCAACAGCCCGGCCCAGATCGGCCCGCTGCCCAACGCGATCGCCGTGCCCACCGCGACGCTGCTGGCCTTGACGCCGGCGAAAAACGTCAGGTTGTAGGCTGCCATCGCCACCCCGGCCACCAGCACCCAGCCCCAGGGAACCTGGGCGAACTGCGCCCGTAACGGCCTGGAACGATCGGTCACCAGCACGAACGCCAGGAAGAAGGCTCCCGAGAACAGCAGCCGCAAGGCACCCACCCAGTGCGCGGGCAATCCGGCCGGCGCGAGTGTTTGCGCGGTGCCGGTGGTGCCCCACAACATCGCGGCCAGCAAGACCAAGCCCATGCCGACAAGGCGTTTTTCTTTCATGGTCGGGCGCGCAGCATGGTTGACTTTACCAAGCCATTGTCGCGACCGCGATCGGGCATGGCAGCGGCCGGTGCCACATAATGAATCCAGCGCCAAATCCACTCGCCCACGCACCATGCAGACCGACACCTCCAACGCGACCGCCTCAGCCAAAGCCCGCGCCGAAGCCTATGCCATGCCGCTCGACCAGATCGACGTGACCAAGCCGCGCCTGTTCCAGGACGACACCATCGGCCACTACTTCGAACGCCTGCGCCGCGAAGACCCGGTGCACCACCACAGCAACAACTTCTACGGGCCGTACTGGTCGGTCACCAAGTACCATGACATCATGCATGTGGACACCCACCACGGCATCTATTCGTCCGACTGGTCGCAGGGCGGCATCGGTATCTTCGATGCACCGATGGAAAACCGCTTCCAGATGTTCATCGCCATGGACCCACCCAAACACGACGAGCAGCGCAAGACGGTGAGCCCGATCGTGGCGCCCGCGAACCTGGTGTCGATGGAGGCCACGATCCGCGAACGCACGCAACGTGTGCTGGAAGGCCTGCCGCGCAACGAGACCTTCAACTGGGTCGAGCGCGTCTCGATCGAACTCACCACGCAGATGCTGGCCACCCTGTTCGACTTTCCGTTCGAGGACCGCAGGCTGTTGACCTGGTGGTCCGACCTGGCGACAAGCCCCGCCGGCCCGGGCTTCATGATCGAGACCGAGGAGGCGCGCTGGGCCGAGCTGGGCAAATGCCTGGCCTACTTCACGAAACTGTGGAACCAACGTGTCAACGCGCCGCCCCGGACCGACCTGATCTCGATGCTGGCGCATTCGCCAGCCACGCGGCACATGTCGCCGCGCGAATTCCTGGGCAACCTGATGCTGCTGATCGTGGGTGGCAACGACACCACCCGCAACTCCATGACCGGTGGCGTGTATGCGTTACACCAGCACCCGGCGGAATTGGCCAAGCTGCGCGCCAACCCGGCGCTGGTCGCCAGCCTGGTGCCAGAGATCATCCGCTGGCAGACCCCGCTGGCCCACATGCGGCGCACTGCGCTGGTGGACACCGAACTCGGCGGCAAACAGATCAGGAAGGGTGACAAGGTGGTGATGTGGTACCTGTCGGGCAACCGCGACGAGGAGGCGATCGACCGGCCCTATGAATTCATCATTGATCGCGCGCGCGCGCGGCAGCACCTGGCGTTCGGTTTCGGCATCCACCGCTGCGTCGGCAACCGGCTGGCCGAGATGCAGATCAGGATCCTGTGGGAGGAAATCCTGCAGCGTTTCCCGGTGATCGAGGTGGTCGGGCCACCCCAACGCGTGTTCTCGAACTTCGTGCGCGGGTTCACCGAGTTGCCGGTGCGTCTGCCGACCTGATACCGGTTTCGCGATCGAGCGAAGGGAATCGACAGGCGGCCATTCGCAAGTGACCAAATGCGCTGTGCTGACGTCTGACTTGGCACGCGTGGCGTTGGTGGTGGAGGGGCCCCGCAAGCCCGGGCCTCGACAGCCCGAACACCAGCATCCCAGCGTCGCGGCAGGCGCAGCCCGGCGGGGGCGATTTCTGGGGCGCCGAGGAGCACAGCCCGAGGGTCGGTGCGCGCAGCGCACTTCGTCATCATTCTGGCCGCGGTTGTCCGAACGCAGCGCCCGTAGGGCGCGTAGTGAGTTCTGCGGCCCGACCCTCGGGCGAGCACCACAGGGCAGTCGGCGCGTTCAGCGCCCGGCCGCCACAGTATGAGCCTGCGCCGGGCTGCGCAGCCGCGACGCGCGCCCACACCAACGCGGGCGCCGCAACAACGTCCGCAATGGGCCGAGACCCGACAGTCGAATCGCCTGTGCCGCACAGGCGCCGTCGCGTGCCCAGTGCGCGGGCGAGCCATTGACATGGACCAGGAAGCGCGCCTGGACGGCACCACCGCGGCAGAGCATCCCGAGGCGCTTCGCCTGTGGC
>JANOUM010000769.1:0-7927 GCA_031416855.1 Rhodoferax sp.
CCCTGAAACACCTTGATCGTCACCGCCGGCTGGTTGTCGTCGGCGGTCGAGAAGGTCTGTGCAAACTTGGTCGGGATGGTTGTGTTCTTGGTGATCATCTTGGTCATGACACCACCCAGGGTTTCGATGCCGAGGGACAGCGGGGTCACGTCGAGCAGCAGCACGTCCTTGCGGTCGCCGGACAACACCTGACCTTGAATCGCGGCACCGACGGCCACGGCTTCGTCCGGGTTGACGTCCTTGCGCGGCTCGCGGCCGAAGAACTCCTTGACCTTCTCCTGTACCTTGGGCATGCGGGTCATGCCGCCGACCAGGATCACGTCGTGGATGTCGGACACCGACACGCCGGCGTCCTTGATGGCGGTGCGGCAGGGCGCGATGGTGCGTTCGACCAGATCGTCGACCAGGGCCTCGAGCTTGGCGCGGCTGAGCTTGATGTTCAGGTGCTTCGGGCCCGACGCATCAGCGGTCACGTAGGGCAGGTTGATGTCGGTCTGGGCGCCGTTGGACAGCTCGATCTTGGCCTTCTCGGCGGCTTCTTTCAGGCGCTGCAGGGCTAACACGTCCTTGCCCAGGTCCACGCCCTGTTCCTTCTTGAACTCGGCGATGATGTAGTCGATGATGCGCTGGTCGAAGTCTTCGCCACCCAGGAAGGTGTCGCCGTTGGTGGACAGCACCTCGAACTGCTTTTCGCCATCGACGTCGGCGATCTCGATGATCGACACGTCGAAGGTGCCCCCGCCGAGGTCGTAGACGGCGATCTTGCGGTCGCCCTTTTCGTTCTTGTCCAGGCCGAAGGCCAGCGCGGCCGCGGTCGGCTCGTTGATGATGCGCTTGACGTCCAGCCCGGCGATGCGTCCGGCGTCCTTGGTGGCCTGGCGCTGCGCGTCGTTGAAATAGGCTGGAACCGTGATGACGGCCTCGGTGACGGTTTCGCCGAGGTAGTCCTCGGCGGTCTTCTTCATCTTGCGCAACACATCGGCGCTGACCTGCTGGGCCGCCATGGCCTTGCCGCGCACCTCGACCCAGGCGTCACCGTTGTCGGCGGCCACGATCTTGTAGGGCATCAGCGAGATGTCCTTTTGGACTTCCTTCTCGACGAACTTGCGACCGATCAGTCGCTTGACGGCGTACAAGGTGTTGCGCGGGTTGGTGACTGCCTGGCGCTTGGCCGAAGCACCGACCAAGACTTCGCCATCTTCCTGGTACGCGATGATGGATGGCGTGGTGCGTGCGCCTTCCGAGTTTTCGATGACCTTGGGGACGTTGCCTTCCATGATGGCGACGCAGCTGTTGGTGGTGCCGAGGTCGATGCCGATGATTCTTCCCATGTTCTTCTCCAGAGTCGCCGGGCAGCGGGTGACGCCGCCAGGCTGGTTTTACAAATCGTTCCTGAATCGCAAGTGCGGATTCCCGCACGCATTTCAAGGCTTTATTTCGGGGCCGAAACCGTGACCAGGGCCGGACGCAGCACCCGGTCTGCGATCGAATAGCCCTTTTGTAGAACGCTGACGACACTGTTGGCGTCCAGCTCTGACGGCACGACGCTGATCGCCTGGTGCTGGTGCGGGTCGAACCGGGTGCCGGCTTCGGGGTTGATGGCGATCACCTTGTTGCGCTCCAGGGCGGCGACCAGCTGGCGCAGGGTGGCCTGCGCGCCTTCCCGGATCTGTTCCGGTGTCGCGTCCTTCAGCACCAGGCCCGCCTCCAGGCTGTCGACGACCGGCAGCATGGTTTCGGCAAATCCCTCGACCGCGAACTTGCGCGTCTTGGCAATCTCGTCTTCGGCGCGGCGGCGGGCGTTTTCGGCTTCGGCCTTGGCGCGCAGGTACTGGTCGGCCAGCTCGGCGCTCCTGGTCTGCAGTGCGCTCAGGTCGGCCTGGGCACGGTTCAGGAGGTCGGCTTCTTGCGCCGCCTGGTCGGCGACCATAGCTTCAGTGCTCTGGTAGGCCTGGGTGGGATCGGTTGGGTGGTGGTCAGACATGCGGATGTGTGAAATAAAAGCGGGTATCCGGTCGAACTGGGGGCGGATTGCCCACTTTCAAGGGAGGGGATTTTGCAGCGCAACCGGATTTCGGCGCCGGGAACTGCGCCGCATCAGGGCCGCGGCACCTGGCCGGGCCGGCGCGTCAGGCCAGGGCGATCAGTTCGACGTCGAACTTGAGGGTCGCGTTGCCGGGGATGGCGCCACCGGCGCCCCGGGCGCCATAGCCCAGTTCCGGGGGGATCACCAGCGTGCGGGCGCCGCCGACTTTCATGCCGGCCACGCCCTCGTCCCAGCCCCGTATCACCATGCCGGCACCCAGTGAGAACACGAATGGGTCGCGGCGATCCTTGCTGGAGTCGAACTTGGCACCCTGGATGCCATCGTTGTAGAGCCAGCCGGTGTAGTGCACGGTGACGCGCTGGCCGGACGCGGCTTCGGCGCCATCGCCTACGGTGGTGTCGAGGTACTGGAGGCCGCTGGTGGTTGTGATCATGGGGTGCTTCCGCAGGAAAACCGGAAATTATGCCAGCAGGCCGCGCCGCGCAAGATCGCGCATCAAGGCCAGCAGCCCGTAGGTCCAGGGCTCGACGGTGTCGCACGAGCCCACGCGGTTGACCAGCATGCCCAGCCGGGGCGTGGTGATTGCGACCCGGTCGCCCAGCGCATGGGTGAAGCCCTGGCCGGGACCAAAGCGGTCCTGCGTCGGAGCGAACATGGTGCCCAGGAAGAGCATGAACCCATCCGGGTACTGGTGCGTGCGCCGGTCGGGGTCGCCCATGGTGTGATTGACGAGATCCAGCGGGTCGCGGCTGATCATCGACAAGTGGCTGCTGCCATGCATGGCAAAACTGCCATCAGCGCTTTCGACTTGCATCGTCAGTTCGCAGGCGCGCACATCGTCGATACCAAAATGCGCATCGAACATGCGGATGAACGGGCCGATCGCGGCCGAGGCGTTGTTGTCCTTTGCCTTGCCCAGCAGCAGCGCGCTTCGTCCTTCGAAATCCCGCAGGTTCACGTCGTTGCCCAGCGTGCAGCCACGGGTCTCGCCGCGGCTGTTGACCGCCAGCACCACCTCGGGTTCCGGGTTGTTCCAGGAGCTGCCCGGGTGCAGGCCTACATCGGCGCCAACACCCACCGCGCTCAGCGGCTGTGCCTTGGTGAAGATTTCGGCGTCTTCCCCGATGCCGACCTCCAGGTATTGCGACCACACCCCCTGGGCGATCAGCAGGTCACGCAGTTGGCGTGCCTGGGGCGAGCCGGGTTTCACGCTGCGCAGGTTGTCGCCGATGACGCCGACCACCGAGCGGCGCACGGAGTCGGCGCGTGCGGCGTCGCCGCGCGCCTGTTCTTCGATCACGCGCTCCAGCATGGAGGCGACAAACGTGACACCAGCCGCCTTGATCGCCTGCAGGTCGCAGGGGGCGAGCAGCCAGGATTGCCCCGGATCGCGTTGCTCCTGCGCCGAATTGGCCAGCACGGCGGCCGTATCGGCGATTGGCGGCCCACCGAAATCGCGCACGCTGCCAACCGGATCGACCATCTCGAGCAATTGCGAGGAAGTGGCGGCGATGCCGGACAGGTCGTAGATGTGATCCTCGGTGACCCGCACCAGTGTTGGGCCCAGGCCGGGCGTCCAGAGGCGACCGATCAGCACTGCCTGGTCGTGATCCTGCGGGAGCACCTGCGCCGGCGTCAGCATGTTCTTTACGGCTGGCATGGCTCAGACTTTCTTGCGGGCCTGGGCGGCTGCCCAGCGGGTGGCGAATACCGGCAGTTCAGCCAGGCGCTTGAGCAGGTCGGCACCGGCGGCAGTCACGAGGTAACCATCGCTGCCGTGGTCCATCAGTCCGGCCGCGCGCAGTTCCTTGATGCGGGTGTTGAGCGTGTTGGGGGTGATGCCGCCCGCGCTGTCCTGCAGCAGACGAAACGTCTGCGGGTGGCCGTCGCGCAAGGCCCACAACACGCGCATCGCATAACGCGACTCCAGCAGGCTCAGCAACTGGCTTACAGCTGCGGGCTCCTTCAAACTCATCGATCCTTCTCCTCAAATCTGCCTGTAGTTTTTGTGTAGCCGGCGTCGGCTGCAAAGCGCCGCCGGACCCTGGCGCACCGATTATGCATCGGCGCGCGACTTGCTCCTGTAATGATAGCGATGCGGGCTGGTCCGACAACTGCGGTGCCGCAACATCGCGTCCGGTGGGCGCGATGTTGCGCCGGTGGCCGTGAGGCAACGGGCTGCGTTTGCTGCGCTTGGCTGCGACGTGGTGTGCGCGGGTAAACCCTGCCTTGTCGATGGCTCGATAGCCGGAACGTTTTGCGGGCATCCGGGTCTGTCGGTATTCTTCCTCTTTTTACAGGACCTGCCATGCAACTTAAAACCGCCGCCGATTTCGACCAGGAACTGCTGATCCTGTTTGATGCATATGTCCATGGGGGCATCGATCGGCGCGGCTTCCTCGACCGGGCTCAGAAGTTCGCCGTCGGTGGTGTCACGGCCAGCATGCTGCTGGCGTCGCTGAGCCCGAATTTCGCCGCTGCGCATGTGGTTCCCAAGGACGACAAACGCATCCGGGCCGAGGTTCTCACCTATGCGTCGCCGGCCGGTAGCGGCACGATGAAGGGCTATCTGGCCATGCCTTCCAACGCCACTGGAAAGTTACCCGGCGTGCTGGTGGTGCATGAAAACCGTGGCCTCAACCCGCACATCGAAGACATCACCCGCCGACTGGCGCTGGACAACTTCATCGCCTTCGCGCCGGATGCGTTGACGCCTCTGGGCGGGTACCCCGGGGATGAAGACAAGGCGCGCGAGTTGTTCTCCAAACTCGACCAGGCCAAGACGCGCGAAGATTTCCTGGCTGCGGCCCGGCTGCTCAAGGAGCGGCCCGAGTGCAGCGGAAAATACGGGTCGGTGGGTTTTTGTTATGGCGGCGGCGTGGTGCATTTTCTGTCCACCCGCCTGCCCGATATGGGGGCCGGCGTACCGTTTTATGGCAATCACCCGGCGGCGGAGGATGCAGCCAAGGCCAAGGCCTCCCTGCTGATCCATTTTGCCGCTGTCGACGAACGCATCAATGCGGCGTGGCCGGCGTACGAGGCGGCTCTCAAGGCGGCGGGCGCCCGTTACACCGCACACCTGTACGCCGGGACCCAGCACGGTTTCAATAACGACACCACGCCGCGTTTCGACGCGCCGGCTGCCAAGCTGGCCTGGGAGCGCACGCTGGCGTTTTTCAATCAGACGCTGCGCGGCTGATCGCGCGCACCGTGGCGCACAAGCGCGGTGAATCGCTGGGCCATCCGGTGGTCATCGAGAACCGGCCCGGCGCTGGTGGTGTCGCGGCCGGCGACTGAACTGCGTACGGCTGCGTCAGCGTGCCGCATGATGCCGCGCCGCCCACGTGGCCAGCGCCACCCCCAGCAGTGCGAACAGCAGCACCGGCACCACCACGCCGGACAAGCCGAACGGGACCATCGCGGCCGCCAGCAACGGTGGCCCGCTGCTCGATCCCAGGTTGCCTAGCTGGGCCGCGGCGCCGTTGGCACGCGCCTGCAAGGCGCTGGTGCGGCACAAGGCAGGAATCAGCGCAAAAGCCGACCCACCCGAAACACCGCCGCAAAACATCAGCGCCAGGGCGGCGGCGGCGATACTGCCGCCAGTGGCGTGGCTCCAGCCCATCAGCACGGCGCTGATACCCACTGCGCCGAACGCCAGGCGCGCCAATAACAGCGGGGCGAACCAGTGCTGCACCAGCCAACCGGCGCTGAAGTTGCCGGCAATCACCATCAACGGCAGCACCACGGCCAGCCAGGACTGGTCTGGACCGGCCCATGGCGGAATGTAGGTCAGCAGCGCCACTGCCGTCGCCGTGTAGCAAAGGAAGCACAGCCCCGGCAGAGCAGTGTCGAATACCCGGTAGACCTCGGCATGCTGGTAGAGCAATTGGCGCAACCCGGGCAGCGGGCCGGGAGGCGCTATCGCGCGGTCGTGGCGCAGCGCCAGCCAGGCCGCGACGGCCAGCAGCGCCATGCCGACCGCATGCGCCATCAGCAGGCCCTCCAGCCCGAGCCGGGCCATGATCGGCCCGCCGACCGCTGCCGTGATCGCGAACGCGACGCCTACAAAGGTGCTCCACAGGCCCATCACGATCGAACGGTGCGCCGGCGCGCAACTGGCCGCGATCAGGGTCGGTGCGGCGACGACCACGGCGAGGTGCGACGCGCCCTCCAGCATCCGGCTCGCCAGCAGCAGCGGGAAGGGGGGGAGCATGGCTTGCAGCGCCGATACAACGGCACCGAGACCGAGCCCTGCGAGCAGCAGGCGCCGGTAACCGACGGTGGGCGCACACAGCCCCATCGTCACGCCCAGCACCAGGCCGACCAGGCCCACGGTGGACAACACCAGACCGATCTGGGTCGGCGTGACGTTGTACAGCGCCTGCAGCGCCTGGAAAGCGACCGAGACCTTGGCAAACTGCATGCCGGCCAGCACGCCGCAGACCCACAGCAGGAAGACCCGGGGCCAGCGGGTCACATCAAGCGGATCAGCCGCGTGTGCTGCCGGCCGAGTCAAAGGAGATATCCACCATCAACTCGTTGGCCAGGCCTTCGAGCGCGGTCTGCAGTGTGTCGACGTCCAGCGCCTGCGGCACCGTCAGCTGGGCGTTCATCTGGAACATCTGCTCACCCGACATCGCACCGCTGGCGATGTGGGTGGTGAGGGTGTTGATGCTCACGCCGTGGCTGGCGAGCTGGCTGGAGATCGACTGGATGATCCCGGGCCGGTCGTGGCCCACCAAATCCAGGCTGAGTCGGCGCGTGGGCGCTGCGGCCGCCGTGCCGGCCGCCTGCGCCACGGTGAGTTGCATGGCGGGCGACTCCAGCGAATGCAGCGCGGCTACCAGGGCGGCGCATTGCGCGGGCGGTACATCGAACTGCACGATGCCGGCGAACTGGCCCGCAAAATTGGCCATCAGGCTGTCCGTCCAGTTGGCGCCGTGGGCGGTGGCGGCGTCCGACAGTGCGCTGACCATGCCGGGGCGGTCCGGGCCGATGAGGGTGACGACGAGGGAAGTCATGGGGCGCTCCTGGGGTGCCCACCGATTATCCTGCGGCGTCGCCTCCGCCATGGAAATGCACCGAACGCTGCAATGCGCATGCTTACAGCGCCAGTCACAACTCTGACCAAGGCAGCACATCGACGCCCTCGCGCGTGAACCGCGTTTCGCCGCCGAAGACCAGACCCGGGTAGATCGCCGAAAAATTGCCCCGCGCCGAGGCGTATTTCTGCCATTTCCGAAGATTGCCAAATGCGTCGGATGCCACACTCAGGCCGGACTTGATCTCGACTGCAGCAATTTCATTGCCGCGTTCCACGATCAGATCCACCTCGGTGCCGATGTTGTCGCGCCAGAAGTACAACGGGTCACGCAAGCCCAGGTTGCAGCGGTTCTTCAGGAATTCGTTGACAACCAGCGTCTCGAACAGGGCGCCCCGCAAAGGGTGTGTCTGCGCCTGCCCTTCGTTCTGAATGCCGATCAGGGCAGCGGCCAGGCCTACATCGGTCATGTACAGCTTGGGTTGTTTCACCAGACGCTTGCCGAAGTTGGCGAAATGCGGGCGCACGTAATGGATCAGGTAACAGGTTTCCAGAATCGACAACCAGCTCTTGACCGTCTTGTCGCTCACGCCAGCTTCGCCGGCCAGTGACTGCATGTTGAGCAATTGCCCGGTGCGCGCGGCGGTGAGTTTCAGGAACCGCTGGAACGCGCTCAAATCCTGAATCGCGGCAAGTTGCCGCGCGTCTCGTTCGGCATAGGTGATCAGATAGGCATGCAGCCACTCGAACGGATCCAGGGCGCGCGAGTAGATGGCCGGGAAGAACCCCTTGACCAGATGGCTGGCGTAACCCGCATCCAGCAAGCCAGCCTGGCGAAG
>JANOUM010000770.1:0-2535 GCA_031416855.1 Rhodoferax sp.
TCGCGCAGATGTTGCTTGAAATAACCCAGGCTGACGTAGCCCCACACATCGCGGGCCCAGTCGATCAGGATGGTGTTGGCGCGGGCGACGGCGTCGAACAACTCGGCCATGTAATCATGCGGTTCGATCTGGATGCTGAACGGCTGGAATTGCAGGCCCAGGCCCCAGGGCTGGATGCCCGTATCGGCATTGGCCTGCGGCGTTTCGACCACGCGCCGGCTGAAGGCTTCCCAGTCGAAATCGGGCCAGGCAGACAGGTGTGCGTTGTAGTTGCCCACGGCACCGTTCATCTTGGCCAGGATGCGCACCGCTGCTATGCGGTCACAAGCCGCCTGCAGACGCACCACGACATTGGCGATCTCCTTGCCGACGGTGGTCGGGCTGGCCGTCTGGCCATGGGTGCGGCTGAGCATGGGCACATCGGCATGGGCGCGCGCCATCTCGCGCAGTTTGAGCAGCAGGCGGCCCAGGCCGGGCAGCAGCACCACGTCGCGCGCTGCCCGCAGTTGCAATGCATGGCTGGTGTTGTTGATGTCTTCGCTGGTACAGGCAAAGTGGACGAACTCGTTGGCCTTGAGCAGTTCAGGGCGTGACTCGAACTTGGACTTGATCCAGTATTCGACCGCCTTGACGTCGTGGTTGGTGATCTTTTCGATCTCCTTGATGGCCAGCGCGTCGGCCGCGCTGAAATGTTTGACCAACCCCAGCAAGTAAGTGCGCGCCCCGGCACTCAATGGCTTGAACTCGGAAAACCCGGCGTCACTTAAATTGACAAACCAGGCGATCTCCACCTGCACCCGACGGTGCATGTAGCCCTGCTCGCTCATCAGTGGGCGCAATTGCGTGAGTTTGTCGGCGTACCGGCCGTCGAGTGGCGAGAGGGCGGAAATCGAGGCGGAAGACATCAATCGATTGTAGGTGCCGGTCGTGACAGGACACCCGGATGCGCTTGCAAATCTCAATCGCTAGAATGGTCCGACGCAGCAACCTGATGCCACCCATGAAACTAATCGGATCCACGACCAGCCCCTATGTACGCAAGGTGCGTGTCGTCATGGCAGAAAAAAAGCTGGACTACCACTACGTCACCGAAAAAGTATGGTCCGCCGATACCCGCATCAGCGAGTCGAATCCGCTGGGCAAGGTGCCGTGCCTGGTCATGGAGGGTGCCGAAGCCCTGTTCGATTCACGTGTCATCGTCGAGTACCTCGACACCCTTTCCCCGGTCGGCAAGCTGATTCCATCCGTCGGGCGCGAGCGAGCCGAGGTCAAAACCTGGGAGGCACTTGCCGATGGCGTGCTCGACGCCGCCGTGATGGCCCGCATGGAGGCCACCTGGGACGGACGCACCAAGGCCCAGCGCTGCGAGGCGTGGATCGACCGGCAACTCGGCAAGGTGCATGCAAGTGTCAAGGCCATGAGCAAGGGGCTTGCGGAGAAGCCCTTTTGTGCCGGCATCCATCTGAGCCTGGCGGACATCGCGGTGGGTTGTGCCCTTGGCTACCTGGATTTCCGGTTTCCCGAGATCGCGTGGCGCGCCGACCACCCCAATCTGGCCAAGCTGCAGGACAAACTCAGCCTGCGCGCCAGTTTCGTGGATACAGCGCCTTCCTGAGCGCCTGTTTCCCGGCACGGTGGCCGCCGGCCCGGTCAACTGCCGGTGAATCTGCGCACCAGCGGGAAGTAGAGGCCGGCCGGTAGCAACGCGAGCGCCTTGAGCCAGAGCGTGAAGCGTTTCGGGAAGTGGATTTCGAACGCACCACTGGCCCACCCGCGCAAGATCGCATCAGCCGCCTGTTCGGGTGTGAGCAGCGCCGGCATCGTGAAGCTGTTCTGTGCAGTGAGCGGGGTTTCGACGAAGCCCGGATTGATCACGGACACTCCCACCCCCTTGTGGTGCAGATCGAGGTAGAGCGTCTGTGCCAGGTTGATCAGCGCTGCCTTGGTCGGCCCGTAGGCCAGGCTGTTGGGCAAGCCGCGGTAACCGGCGACGCTGCCGACCAGGCTGACGAAGGAGCTGCCCTGTGTGGCGCGCAGCAGATGCGGGAGTACGGCGTCCAGCACGTACAACGCTCCGACGTAGTTGACTTCCAGGTGGTGCACCATGTCTTGCACGTCCATGGCGTCGGCGCGCATCGCGTGGTAGTGGCCGGCGCAGTACACCATGCCGTCCAGGCGACCCATCGCCAGCACTACGCCGGCTGCACGAACCACGGAGTCCTGGTGGGTGACATCGACGGGCAGCGCGATGGCGCCGGGGTGCTCGAGGACAAAGGCCTCCAGGGCGGCCGCAGAGCGAGCCGACACGATCACGCGCGCGCCCAGCGCGTGCAATCTGGATGCGGTGGCGCGTCCGATGCCGCTGGACGCGCCAAGCATCCAGACTGTCTTGTCGCGCCAGGTCTTTATCGGGGTATTCAGGGGCATGGTGGGATCGCTTTCGGCCTGGGGATCAACGCTTGCGCAACGACAGCGTCACATCACCCAGATGGACGCCGAATTTATGCATGCGCGCCTTGTTGAGCATCACCTTGT
>JANOUM010000771.1:0-2616 GCA_031416855.1 Rhodoferax sp.
GGCGCGGCCGAACCAGGAGCGGTCGAGCCGCCACAGGATCGCCAGTGTACCCAGCAGCAGCAGCACGATGACCACCGTGTACCACGCTCCGGTGACCCGCACGCCGAACACGTCGGGCAGCCGGTAGTTGGCCAGCCCGCCGGCGCCGCCAGTGACCTGCCCGCCCTCGTTGAGCACCACGATGAACAACTGCGCGAACGCCAGTGTGGCCAGCGCCAGGTAGAAACCCTCCAGCCGCGTGGCGGGAATCGCCACCACCAGCGCCAACACCACACACAGCGCAACACCTGCCAAGAGCGCCAGCGGCAGCGGCAAGCCGACCTGGAACAGCAGGATCAGGATCGCATAGGCGCCGATGCCGTAAAACGTGAAATGCGAGAACGCCACCTGTCCGGCAATGCCGAACAGGAAGTTGTAACTCAGCGCCAGCGTGATCCACAGCAGGAGCTTGCGGTAGATATCGGTCTGGTAGGAGCCGAGCACGAAGGCCAGGGCCGACAAAAGCACTGCCGCCACCACAAAACCCAGCAGTGATTTCACGCCCGCGCCTCCCGGGGCAACAGCAGGCCGGTCGGGCGGACCAGCAGGAACACGATCAGCAGCACCAGCGGCACGCCCATTGCCAGGCCAGGCGGCACCGGAGCGTAACGGACCGTGAACTGCTCGGCAAAAGCCAAGATCAGGCCGCCCAGCAAGGCCCCCTCGACCCGGCCCACGCCGCCGATCACCAGCGCGGTGAAGCCCTGGATGGCCAGTGGCAGGCCCATCAGGTAGTGCGCCGACACATTGGGCGCCACCAGAATGCCGGCCAGTGCTGCCACCGCGGCACTGACCGCGAAAGCCAGCGAGGTCACGCGTCGCAGGTTGATGCCCATCAGGGCAGCGGCACGCCGGTCGATGGCCACGGCTTCGAACGACTTGCCGGCCAGCGTGCGCTCGAAGAAATACCAGGCCGCCAGGAACACTGCCGACGCGACCGCGATGATGAAGAAGCTCTGGTACGAGCCGGCCACCGGCCCGAGTTCCAGGCGGCCGAAACCGAAGCTGGGCGGCACCGGCTGCGGGTCGGGTCCGAAACCCACCGACACCAGTTCGCGGAACACCACCAGCATGCCGAGCAGGGCCAGGATCGGGGCCAGCGCCGGCGCGCCACGCTCCACCAGCGGACGCACGGCGATGCGTTCGGTGGCCCAGCCAACCGCCAGCATCGCCAGCACCACCAGGGCCATCCCGACCGGATACGGCAGCTCCAGGCGCGACAGCAGCACAAAGGCGCCGAACGCCGCCACCATCGACCATTCGCCGACTGCAAAATTGATCACGCCGGTGGGCCGAGTGATCAGCAGGTACGACAGCGCCACCAGAGCGTATATGCAGCCACTGGCCGTGGCCCCGACGACCAGTTCCAGGAAGTCGCTCACTTCACGCCGACGTGCACGACCTTGCCTTGTTTGTCGCCTTCGTAGACGCGCACCACCATGCCGTTGGCGTCGAAACCGGTGCGCCTGCCGTCGGCAAAACCGTAGCTGGTCCCCACGCCACCCATGACCCCGGCGAATCCCCTGGTGGACTGCATTGCTTCACGCACCTTGTCCTTGTCGGTGCCGCCGGCGCGCCGGATCGCGTCCGCCACCAGCATCAGGCCGTCGTAACCATAACCGTTGAGGTTGTAGGGCTCGTTGCCGGTGTCCTTCCTGAAAGCATCGATGAAGCGCTGCGTCTCCGGCTTCGCCGGGTCGAAGGCGTCGACAAATACCACACCGTCGAGCAGTCCCTTGGCAATCGACGAGTAGACGGGGATCGACATGTTGTAGTTGGCCAGGATCGGCGTCTTCATGCCCAATTGCCGGTACGAGCGCAGGATGAGTGCGTTTTCAGGGGTCGTGACACCGGTCATGAACAGCGCATCCGGATTGGCGGCGCGCACCTTCTGCATCTGCGGATCGGCCGTTGTGGAGCCACCGGATACCACCTCCTCGCTGACGATCTGGATGCCGTTGCGCTCCAGGCCGGCCTTGAAGAACTGGTTGGTCAACTGGCCGAGCGCCGAGTTCTCGGTGACCAGCGCCACGCGCTTGTAGTTCTTGTTGCGGGCGTAAGACAGCAAGGTCGCGATTTGCGTCGATGCCAGCGGCCCGGTCTGCCAGAAGTTCGGGTTGGTGATCTGCGTGGTCAGCGTGTCGCCGCTGTTGGATGGCGTCATGTGCGGCGTCTTTGTCTCTAGCGTGACCGACTGCGCCTGCTGCGTGGCGGGCGTCAGCGACACCGACAGGATGAAGGCCGCGCCGGCATCCACCAGCTTGCGCGCCGCAGTGGCCGACACATCCGGCTTGCCCTGGTCGTCCTCGACCAGCAGTTCGACCTGGCGACCGAGCAGCCCGCCGCGCGCGTTGAGTTCCTTGACGGCGTACACCGCCCCCTGGGTCACCGGCTCGGCGTAGCCTTTGGCGGGGCCCACCTTGTCGGTGATCAGGCCGATCTTGATGGTCTGCGCAAATGCGCCCGGCGACAGCAACACCATCGTGCCGGCCACCAGCGACAGCGCCTGGTTCAGAAATACCTTTTTCATGGGTCTTGTCTCCTTGTGAAAATTGCTACCGCACCACACCCGCCACC
>JANOUM010000772.1:0-16177 GCA_031416855.1 Rhodoferax sp.
TGATGAGCCTGCCCCGGACTTCGATCCGGGGGCATCCATGCAGCCCTGGTGCACTGGATTGCGGATCAAGTCCGCAATGACAAGTGGTGAGGCAACTGGTACTTTCGGAATTTCTGTTTCCCTAAATACGTCGTCCAAACCCGCACCAATGCTGCATTTCCATCACCTTAATTGTCTAATGCCATCCGTCTGACAAAATTGATCCGATTGAACTCATTTGCCGTCACTTTCAACCATGTGATTGGGACAGCAACGCCCCAATACTTCCTGGCACTACCCCGCGCGCCAGCATGCGCATGAACGTCTCGTACACGTCTGTCTTCGCGCCTGCCTTGCGCAAGGTGTCCTCGTCATTGAACCAGACGTACACAATCACCTTGACAGGGTTTGATGCGAAGCGGAAGAACAGACGATAGCGATCTGGCATGCCCTTTTTGACCCGCCGCCAATTAGTGTTGTCCGCTCCCAGCGCCTTGCCCAGCCTGAATTCGGGCGCGTCGGGGTTTGCCGGAACCACTTCAGTGATTGCCTTATAGACCGACGCCAGCAGCTTGGCCTTTGGGTGGGTCTTGTATTCCTTGGGATCATCCTTGGCAAGTTGGGTCACCACCGTTTCGAGTTCATCGAGCGCGGCTTTGAAGATGCGGTAGTAGTAGAGGCCCCAGCCGTGAGCGATCATCGGCATGCGGTCACGCTACTTCGATGCCCTTGACCAGCTTACCGATGCGCCGAAGCTGCGCGGCATCCGCTGCAACGATGTCTTCGGGATGCGCGGTCATCTGCTTTTCCATGAACTGAAGAAAACTGGCGACGACAGGGTCGCTCTCGTTATCCTTGGTCTTCCGCTTGGGGACCGATTCCGCCGACACCAAAATGGCACCGTCTGCCACCACCGTGACCTTGACCTTGCCCGCGAACTCAGGGTGAGCGCGAAAAAACCCGGCAGGCAGGCGCATGCCACGGGAGTTGCCAACCTGCACAACGGTGCCTTCGTACTGCTCTTCATGCTTGACTGCGGTCATGGTGTCCTCGTTCACTTGTGTACACGGGTGTACTCACGGGTGTAGTCACGGAATTCTACTCATTGCTGTAGCGACTTGTAGACCAAAGTTGGCTACCGAAAATTAGTATTTGCGCGCGGCAAACAAGCCACCTAATATTGGAGTCTCTGCGCCGGGGCTATGAGGCGGAGACGATGTGAACAGCTTCACGCCGTCCCATTTCGCAGCGGCGGGTGTGGAACGTCGTCGTTCAGCCGTGCCAGCCCACCCCATGACGGCCCGCTCGGGCTCGCGCAACTGCCGCTTCCAGGTGGAACGAGGCTACATCGTTCGCCGGTCGCGATGCGCCCGAGCGCGGCAAAGGCGCTGTCACGCCAACCGCGCCGCCAGTTGCTGGATGCGCCGTTCGATGCCAGCGCCTCGCTCCTGCATCTCGAGCGCCTGCGCGGAATTGCCAGTCGCAGCCAGAAAACGGCCCAGCCGCAGGACGGGGTGGGCCCAGGCCGGTGCGGCCCGAACAGTCGCCTGCGCATGCCGTACGGCGTCCCCATGAGCGCCCTGCGCGTGCGCCGATTCGGCGCGGTACAGGCCGGCCACGACTCTGGTTTCGTCATCCGCCGCGGCGCGATCGAGAAAGTCCGCTGCAGCGGCGTGCCGGCCACGGGCCAACCAGAGCTTGGCGATCTCCAGTGCCAGTTCCGGATGGCCCGAGCTGCATTGCAGCGAACGGCTATCGCAGTGCTGCGCGTCGTCCAGCCGCCCCAACTCCGTGTACAGGCGCCCCAGCGCGATCCATGCAATGGCCTGGCGTGCACTGTCACCCTGCAACGCGGCCACTTCGGTCTGCAGGCCCTGCACAGTTGCCAGGTCCAGGCGTTTCCAGCGCGCGCGAAGCCCGCAGATCCGGCGCACCAGGTCGTCGCGATAAGCCGGGTCGCGTTCCAATGCATCGATCAAATGCAGGGAGCGCGCCTGCGGATCGGGATCGAGCAGGGCTATCGCATACCGGGTTGCGGCGCACGGCGGGTCACGCGCGTCCAGCGCGTGCAGCCCGGCAAGCGCGTCCTGCGGCCTGCCGCGGTAGGCCAGCAGATCGGCATCCAGCAGGCCTTGCCAATGTGCCACGCTGTCCACACGCCGCTCCCACAAGGCCGCAAGATGATCGGCGAGGAAGCGATGGCGCAGGGGCAGAAAACCGCTTCCGACCGAACGCGCGATTGTCAGTTCGGCCTGTGCGCCTGCCAGCTCCCGCAAGGCCGCAACCACCCGCGCCGGTTGTATCCAGACGACATCTTCCGGAACACGGACGAAGAAGTCCACATCAATATCCACCAACAGCGGGCCGCCGATGGCAATGCGGGGCAACTGGGTCAGGTCGCAGATCGTCAGGTCCAGGCCCAGCAGCCGCCCCTCGATCCAGCCACCGGCCACCCGGCGGAAGGACTCAAGCTCCTCCAGCGTCACCGTCTCCATCTGCTGCAGGCCGCGCAAGGCAGCCGCCACTCCAGCCTGCAGCACCTGCGGCGGCGCCACCCACACCAGGCGCCGCACCAGGCCGAGCCGCGCGGCCGGAAACAGGAAGTCTTCGATGCCGAAACTGCCACTGCGCTCCGGACTCAGCGGATGCGGGCTCTCCAGCCGCGACATCTCGAGCGCGGTGGCGCAGGCGCGCAAGCGCAAAATCCGCGCCTCATCGACAAACTGCAGGTCGAGGTGGGCGTCCAGGGTGACAAGGGTCGCCCCGGTCACGCCTGAGCCGAACCAATAGGGCAGCACCGAGGAGTGCTCCTCGAAAATGATCGCACGCGTCATGGCGGCGGCTTGTGCGCCACAAACCGGCCGATCGTGAAGGCACCGGCCTGCACGGCCCCGCCCAACGCAAGCAGGCCCTCGATGATCATGCGCCGGATCGGGTCTTGCGTCTGCCGCATCTCCATTTCGACCGACCGGCGGTCTTCAGGCTGTGTGATGAAACCGCGCGACAAGTGCATTTCCTCGCGCATGTCCCGGGCCAGAACCATGTCGAACCCGGCGCCGGACATACCGGCCGCGTAGCCGGTCACCGTTGCCAGTGAAGGAATCGCCCAGGTGCTGCAGACGCGATCGATCCAGGGCCCGCGCTGCGCCGCAACCATGCCTTCGCACTGCAGCCAGTCCTCGCCGGCCAATCGTCCGCCGGGCCTGAGGACGCGCCAGGCCTCGGCAAAAAAGCGCCCACGATCGTGGAAATGGCAGGCTGACTCGAAGAATGTCACCACGTCGAAAGAACCGTCCGCGTATGGAAGGTGTCCGGCGTCGCCAAGGTCGAATGCCACACGCCCCCCGAGGCCGCGCCGCGCCGCCGTTTGCCGTGCCATGGCAAGCTGCGTCGAGTTGGGTGTCAGGCCCCTGACCACCGCGCCCGTGGAGTGCGCCAGGTGGCAGGCCGTGCCACCGATACCACAACCCACGTCCAACACCGCGCACCCGTCGCCCACACCGGCGCTGTGCGCGATAAGCCGTTCCATGCGCAACTGGTCCTGAGGCCCGGTCGGCCCGTGCGGGAGATAGAAGCCGGTGTGCCAGTGCTCGCCAAGGAACTCGCGGTAGAACGGAATGCACAGGGTGTAGTAGTGGTTGACCAGATCGGCCGAGGCCGGCGCGCCGGTGCGCATTGCCGCGACCACGTCATCGGCCGGCCACGTGGCGGACTGCGCAGGCGTCGACATGGTGGGTGCTACTTCTTGGCCGGGGCTTTCTGGGATAGGCCGCGTAACGACGGAAAATCGACCCGGCAGCGGATGCCGGCCGGAAGGCGGCCGCTGGCATTGGGAAGTTCGAGCCGCGCGCCGAAGGTGCCACTGGCTGAATCAAAAACACTGTCGACCACCGACACGGTCGCCGGGTAGCTGCCGCCCAGGCCCTCGGGCATGACTTCCGCATTGGCACGAACCTTGAGTTTGCCGTAGGCCTCCAGCGGCAGCACCACTTCGACGCGCAGCGGTTCGATCTGGGCCAGCTTGAGGATCGGCTTGCGCCCGGCACCGGCCTCGGCCAGGTCGCCGGGGTTCAGCATGCGGTCGACCACCACCCCGTTGAAGGGGCTGCGCAGCGTACGCCGGTTGAGCAGGTCCTGCGCGTGCCGGTACTCATGCCGTGCGATCTCGCGATTCTCCTGGGCATCGCGCAGATCAGACTCGGTGATCCGCCGCTCTGCCTCCGCTTCATCGCGCGCCTGCGCGGTCACGAAATTCTGCGCCTGCAGCTCCTGCGAACGATCGAGCTTCTTGGTCGCATAGTCCAGGCGATTGGTCGCCGATGCAATGCGCCCGCCAGCTTCGGAGCGGTACCGAGCCAGTTCGACGGCCGACATCTCCGCCGACGACTCAAGCTGGGCAAGAACCTGGCCCGCCCGCACCTGGTCGCCGCGCTTGACCAGCACCTTGTCGATCAGGCCCTCGACCGAGCTGCGGATGTCGACGATCTGGTTGGCCTCAATCTGGCATTCGTAGGGATTGGCCTGGACTGCTGCGTGGCCGGTGACAAGCAGCAACACGGTTGCCCAGGGCATCCAGTGCGGAAGATTTGTGGAGTTCATTCGCCCTTTCCGGTAAATGCCAGCATCTGATTGAGCTGGCGGTCCTGTTTGAGATTTTGCATGCGTGTGGCCCGGTGCCGGCGCTCCGCAGACCACTGTGCAAGCACCCGCAATGCGCCATAGACGAAGGCCGGTATTGGCACGCCACTGTGTGCCACGCGCCTCAGAAGGTCGGTTGTGCCGGGCGCGCAGACGTCAAAAATCTCGTCTTCCAGGGATACGATCGCTTCGCAGCTGCCCCGATCGCCCTGGCGGGCGCATCGACCGAAAAGCTGCCGGTCAACGCGTCGCGAGTCGTGGTATTCGGTCAGGATCACGTGCAGGCCGCCTGTGGCAGCCACCCCCGGTCCGAGTCCGATGTCCGTGCCCCGACCGGCCATGTTCGTTGCCACGGTGACCCGCCCGCGCTGCCCCGCGGCCGCGATCACATCGGCCTCGTTGGCGTCCTGTTTTGCGTTGAGCAGGGCATGCGCGACGCCAGTACGGGTCAGCACGGCGCTGATCTGCTCGGACGCTAGCACGGAACGCGTCCCGATTAACACCGGCCGGCCGGCACCCTGCGCAAGCCGCCTGGCGACCGCCGCCACACGCTCCCATTTTTGGTCCGCGGTGGTGCAAAACGTCGCCGGCAGCACATTCCGCTGCGACGGGCGGTGCAACGGAACCCGGGCCACGCCAAGCCCATACACCGTCTTGATTTCGCGCGCTGCTTCGGCCGCAGTACCCGTCATCCCGGACAGGTGCACATAGCGCCTGAACAGGCGCTGGTACGTCAGCTTGGCCAGGGTCTCGCGTCGCGGCGTCGGTGCGAGACCCTCCTTGACCTCTATCATCTGGTGCAGGCCCTGCTCCCACGACCGGTCCGGCATCACGCGACCGGTCGACTCGTCGACGATCTGCACCTTGCCATCGGCCAGCACATAGTGTTGATCCCGGCGGTACAGGCACAAGGCGCTCAAGGCCCGGCGCACTAGCTCCTCGCGTGCACGCACCGAGGTCCAGCTGCCCGCGCGCTCCCGGGCGTAGGTATCCAGCCTGGCGCGCCCGGTATCACAGAGCGCCACCACGTGATCGAACGAACTGACCGTGTAGTCCGGACCTTCGACCAGCGAACGCGCCAGCTCGAGCGCGGCGGCACAATCCTGCGCATCTTCCCCGTCGCCCCGCGTGGCGGAGAGGATCAAGGGCGTGCGCGCCTCGTCGATGAATACGCTGTCGGCCTCGTCGACGATCGCAAAATAAAGGCCCCGGAGCACCAGTGGGCTGTCGGTCGAGGATTGGCCAGCCACACGCGCCAGCGCCTGGTGCAGCCGGCCGCTGCGCCCCTGCGAGGCAACCCGGTCGCGCAGATAGTCGAAGGCGAGTTCCTTGTTCGTGCAATAGGTGATGGATTGCGAGTAGGCGTGGCGGCGCAGGTCCTTCTCCATCCCCTGCACGACCGTTCCCACACCCAATCCGAGGAATTCATACAGCGGGCGCATCTTGTCGGCATCGCGCTGCGCCAGGTAGTCATTGACGGTGATCACATGCACCGGGTAACCCGCCAGTGCCACCGCGCATGCTGGCAGCGTGGCACAGAACGTCTTGCCTTCGCCCGTCGCCATTTCGACCAGGCGACCGCGCAGCAGGGCATGTCCGGCCATCAGCTGCGTCGCGTAATGGCGCTGGCCGATCGTGCGCTCGGCCGCCACGCGCGTGATGGCGAAACACTCCGCCACCTCCTCCGTGGTGAATCCATGGCGCCGAAACCAAGCCCGCATCGCGCCTGCGCGCGCGCGCAGGGCGTCATCGGGCAACAGGCGCAGCGCCGGTTCGATGCGATCGACAGCCGCCGCAACCCGACGCATCTGCGCCGGCATGGCGGACATTCGGCTCGCCAACCGGTCCAGCGTCATCCGGTACAGCGCCGAGGCAAACCGGTCGAGCCATTCCGGCGCGTCGTCGCTGCGTTCCGCATAGGGCCGCCCGCTGGCCAGCGGCATCTCGATGAACGGGGCCACGCGACTAGACATGGAACTGCGAAAGAAACAGCCGGCGGACCTGCCGGTACCACTGGATGCCCAGCGGCTGCGGTGGATGCTCGAAACGGGTATGTACCCGTTCGCCGTAAAACACGCGGGGCTCTTCCGGTGACAGCGGCGCCACCGCGACGTCAAACTGGAACGTGCGCTCCAGCGTCCGCGCGCCCTTGGTATCACGCGGGTCGGTGGCTAGCTGACCACCTCCGTCGGTGGCCAGCACGCGGCTGGGCAGGTACTCGTCGGCGGCCGGCACCTCGCGCGCGACCCGCGCGGCTCGCACCACATCGGGCTGGTGAGCCAGACGCACCGACACCCGTGTCGTCGACGCGCGCACCGCATCGACCGACTCCTGCGTCACCACCGCCCGTGCCACAAGTTGCGGCTTGTCGATGACGTAGCCAAGCACCTCGCCCTGCCGAAAATAGCGCCCGGCCAAGTCGTGCGGCCTGGTGAGCGTGAAGGTTCCCTCGACCGCGGAACGCACCGACAACAAGTCCATGCGGCGGTCCAGGCTGAGAAGCGCCTCGCGCTCGGCGTCGATCTGGTCCTGCACCACCGCCGCCTGGGATCGGTCGCTGATGGACTGTGCACGGTGGATGGCCTCCAGCTCGGTCAGCCTGGCGCGCGACACGGCCTGCTGGGCCGCCAGCGCTGGGTTGCGCGCCTCGATCAGCAGATCACCGGCCCGCACCACTGCACCTGGAGTCGCCACCATACGCTCCACGAACCCGTCGTGTCCGGCCCTCACCATGGACGACTGCGGCAACCACACGACCCCTTCGCCGACCGTATAGAACGGCGCCGGGATGATAAAAAGAAACGTGGCCACTAGCAGGGTACTGCCGACTGAAACCGCCACCACGCGCTGCCGGTGCTGGCGCAGGCGGGCATTGCCTGCCACTTGCCGGATGCTCTTGACGACCGGCACAATGGCCATGGCGACCAGCGCCCACAATGCCAGCAGAACCCCCACGAAGAAGAACTCGCTGGCGATGAACAAGGCGATGGCCACGGTGACAAGCATGCGGTAGATCGTCGACAGGACGCCATACACCGCCAGCCACGCCTTTTCCAGCACACTTTCGTCCGGTCTCACAGCGTCGGTGGCACCAAACGCGTAGCGCTCGGCCAGGTAGCCCCAGTAGCGCGTCGCCCGCTGCGCGAGGTTGGGCATCTCGAGCAGATCCGACAGGATGTAATACGCGTCATAACGCAGCAGCGGATTGCCATTGAAGATCAGCGTGGATACACCGGCGACCACCATCACATTGAACAGGACCGCACGCAACGGGGATGGTTCGACGAGCAACCACAGGTAGAAGGCGATCGCGGCGATGAAGAGTTCGACGGCCATTCCCGATGCGCCGACTACCGCACGTTGCAGACGCGAGCGAAACACGGTGGAGGCGGAGGCCTCGACATAGGGAACCGGAATCAGCACCAGCATCACCACGCCGAGGTCATGCACCTCGCCCCCGCCACGTTTGACCGCCGCGGCATGCCCGAACTCGTGCAGGGCCTTGATCAAGGGAAACACCAGCCACAGCATGAGCAGGTTACCCCCGGCCAGGATGCGGTCGGAAAAGTTTCCGGTCAGTTCCGCCCATTGTGGCGGCAGCAGCACCAGCGCAGGCAACACGACCACCAGCCACAAAATCCCGCCCCAGCGGCTCCACAACACGTCGATCAGGGGCCGGATCCGGTTCAGGAACGCATCCGGATCCCACAGGTGGATCCGGATCGCCATCGGGTTCATGTACGAACGCCGGCGTGTCGCGCGGTCCTGGCGCTCACCGCGCTCGAACAACTCTGTCGCATCCGACGTCGCATCGCTTTGCAGCAGATCGGCCGCGTGCAGCTGCCCGAGCATGCGGATGACTTCGTCCTGGGTCGGAGCCTGTTCGCCGAGCTGGCGATTGGCCAGTTCCCACAACTCCTGGACCGTGCGGACTCCGTTCATCGCGGCAATCACGAAACGCGCTGACGGCGTGAAGCGGTGCACCCGGTTCGAAATCGGGTCCTGCAGCAGGTACCACAAGCCGCCCCGATAACGCATCCGGTGCAGCCGCGCATGTGTGCGCAGGCTCGGGCGCAGGCCGGCAACGCGGTACCAGGAATTGGACAGCAGCGGGTCTGTCATGCTTCGCCCGGAGCCCCTTTTACCCGAACCACTTCCAGGCCCACAGGCGCAACCAGTCGACCAGGGGATGGGTCCAGATCCAGATCAGCTTGCGCTCGCCGACCTCGATCTTGCCGATCCCTTCCATGCCCGGCCGCAAACGCACCGTGGCCTGGTCGAGCTGCGCCTCGACACGGAAATAGTTGCGCCCATCCTGCGGCGTCGAGATCGGCGTGACCTGGCTGACGGTGAAGGACAAGCGCTCCTGGGGCATGCCAGACAGCGCCAGATCTCCGCGTGCGCCTTCGCGCACGGCGGCAATATCGCGCTCGTCGACATGAAGCACGACACGGTAGGAATCCAGCGGGGCCACTTCAAACAACAGCTTGCCCGGCTCCACCGGGGAGCCGAGCAACTGGCTCAGGTCCCCCAGCACCACGATGCCGTCGAACGGCGCAGTCAAGCTTGCGCGCTCCAGCCGCTCGTCGACCAGCGCCAGTTGCGCGCGCGCCTGGTCGCCCTGGGCGCTTGCAACGGCCATCGCCGCGCGGTCCTGCACGGCCGCCGCCTGGCGGAACCTGCGCTGCGTCTGCTCTGCCTCGGAGAGCCACCGGGTGCGTTCCAGCTTCAGTTCACGATCGTCCAGCCGCGCAAGCGTCTGGCCTTTTTTCACCGTGTTGCCGGCACGCACGAAACTCTCCATCACGAACCCCTGGAACGGAGCCACCACGGCGCTTTGGACCGATCCCTCGATGAGGGTCTTGGAGGCAACCCGGTAGTTCGTCGTCGCGAACCCGAGGAAGGCAAAAACCACCACGCAGCCCAGCGCAACCAGCTTCAAGCCAGGATGGCGTGGGCCGAACAGCGCCAGCGCGCCGGCCCGCGCGGCATCACGCGCACGCTGCCAGACGCTGCGTTCCCGATCACGCTTGAGTACATAGATCGGCCCCAGGAGCAAGCCAAGCATATTGCCCAGCTCGAGCTCGGCCGCATCAAAAGGGGCCTTGGCCGAGCGCTCGAAAGTCAACACCCCGACCTTGCGGCTGTCGTCGACCAGGGGCACCGACATGACGCTGGCGCCATTGCGCGCGGTGGACAGCGCGGCGTGGGCCAGGCCACCGACCGCATCGCTGTCCAGCGCCGGGTGCACGATCGACATGTCCAGATCGAGCACCTCGTCCATGGCATCGGCGATCAGCCGGACGAAATCGCTGCGCGCATCAAAGCTGGCGGTGTGCGAGATGGCCAGCACCTGCGCGGTACCGTTGCGCTCAAGCCCGATTCCGACCCGCTCGCAGCCCAGGCGCTGCGCCAGCTCATTGGCGACCGCCAGCGCCGACGCGCCGAGTCTGTCAGCCTGCAGCGCCGTGGCGACCGCCTCGGACGCCACCGTGAGCCGCGCCACGGTCTTTTGCTGGTTGGCGACCTGCTGCTGGCGGAACCAGTCGATCAGCCATGCGCTTCCCCAGTGCAGCAGACGCAAGGCGTGCTGCAGTTGCTGCTCCTGCAGGTCCGCAACATCCAGGATCACCGCGCCATACAACACCCCTGATACCTCGATCGGATAACCGACATGGGCGGACTGCGGGCCAGGGGCCCGACCGGCCTGGCTCCCGCGCCGCTCGGTGGCCACATGCTCCACGACCCGGCGCCTTTCCTTGACCACCCGATCGACGATTCCGCGTCGCTCGGTCAACGCCTTTTCCGCTGCTAGGCCCAGGTATTTCACGTTGCGCGTGGCATCCGGCCAGACCGCTGCAGCGCCAAAGCCGCCCTCCTTGTCCGGCCCGAGCACCAGCAGTGCGGCACTGACGTGCTCGATCTGAGCACAAAGGATCGCGAGCCAGCTCGAACAGAATTCGGCCGTACTGGAGGGGGCTGCGAAATGGTCCCACGCCGCGGCGTCGTCCTTGACGCGCGTGCCGTCGCCCAGCGAAAAGATGGCCGCGCCGCCGCTCACTCGCGCTCCCGGACCGGCTCGTGTCCGGCCAGGATCGGACACCCCATCAGCGAGGGACCAGCAGTCTCACGGGAGCAGCGGCGACCGAGAAAAAATCGACCCGCCGCCATCTCAGACAGAAACGGCACCGGTACCCGCGGCAGGCGCACGCGCCGCCTTCTTGGCCCCGGCCGGCGCGCTCTTGCTCGCCGGTGCGGTAACGGGCGCGACGCCATCGGCCGGCTCCGTGGCGGAGTTACCAACCTCGGTCACCAGCAGCCGGTCCTTGACCGCTGTGAAGTTGCGCATCGACTGCAGGTGCAGGTAGACGAGTTCGAGTTCGTCGGTCGCCACCAGTTCGGCCAGTTTCTCCGCCGGCAAGGCCTTGAGGCGCGTCCTGCTGACCGCCTGAAAACCACCGAGCGACATCTTCTGGCCGGTGCCAAGCGTGAACTGCGCCTGCATTGGCTCCAGCAGGTCCAGTTCCTTGAGTTTGTTGGTGAAGGCCTGGGTGCGCAGGAACTGGGCACGGTATTCCTGCAAAAATTTCAGCACCTTGTCGACATACGGCGTGTGTTTGCCGTCTTCTGTGAACAGCGCGTTGCCACGGCCCTGGTAGTTGAGGCCCTGGAATGCTTCGTCGACACACAGGGTGAAGGTCTTGCCGTCGGCGCTGGGCGAAAAGACGAACGGGTAGCGGCGGATGAAGGCCGGAACATAAGTGGCGCTCCAGCTGTCGTCCTCGGCCAGGTACAGGTTTTCGTTGGGGCGCGCACCCAGGATCACCACCGGCATCACGCCGTCGCCGCTTTGCGCAAACACGATGGCATATTCAGGGGCCGACTGCGGAAACTCGACCGCCATGAGGGGAACCGAATTGACCCTGCGTGTGAACGCATAACCCCGCCCGGCGTCGACCGCGCATTTGGCATGGCGCCCATTGGACACCGGCACGGCGGTTTCATAGATCAACAACTGCGTAGGCATGCAAAAAAGCTCCTTGATTCGATCATACGTTGGAAAGTGTGGCCTGCAAATCAGGGGTCAGCTTGGGCGCCGCACTGATCTGCACACGCAGGCTGGCGTTGGGATTGCGCGCCAGCTGGTTGACGAAATCACCCTGCCAACTGCTGGCCTTGCTGCTTGTTGGAGCGGCGGGCAAGACGCCGACCTGGGTCGATATTCCTGACCAGTCGATCAGCGGTGCCCCTGGAAAGGACGCCGGCGCGCCGACGTCGCTGTAGACGGTCGACCCGATCACCGGTGCGGTGCGCCCTGCCACGGCAGCGTGGACAGAACGGGTGCCGCTGGCCAGTGTGCCAGCCATGGTGCCTTCGTCGGCGTGCCCGAGGCCTGCGGCATGGCCCAATTCGTGGCTGATGACACTGAGCAGGTCCATCCGCCCCGCGGCACTGCCCTGCGAGGCCACGAGCGCCCCACCGGACAGGGCGAACTCGCGGTCGTCACCCGGCGTGCGATCCACGAACCAGCCGTAACCGGCTGCGTCCACGTCGAGCACCACGATGCCGTCGTGCTCCGCGCCCAGCGCGAGCCCATCAAGATCGTCGAAACGGATCGACACCGCATCCATGCGCGCCTGCGCTGCCGCATCCAGGCCGGTGCGCACCCAACGGTCTTTCGCCTCGGCGATGATCGCGTCGAGTGCGGCCCCGCCGGGAGCGGTGAGGCTTGCACCGGAGGTATCGGCCGGCACCGTGGCGGCCAGCAAGGGCACCGCAGTCGCATACATGATCTCGTCGGTCCGCAACCGGACAAGGTCGAACGAGGTCAACCCGGAGCTTGCGCCCTTCATGCTGATCACACCGTATCCGCCCTCGGTCACGGTTTCGTTGTAGATCGTGCTCGCAACCACCGCGCCGTTGAGTGTGACGTTGACCAGCCCGCCGCGCAGCACCACCCCGAACTTGTAGTCCGTGCTGCTCGACACGGCGGTGCTGAAAGTCTTGTCGATCACCGTGACTCCGCCCACGCGGTGCCCGATGATGATCTGCTTGCTGTCGGCCGACAGGGTCGCGAACTTGTAATAGGTGGGGCCCTGGTAATCGAACACCACGCCGCCCTGGCCCGACGTCTTGAGTGTCGTCGTGACCTCGACCATCGATCCCGGGTTGACCGCATAGCCGATCAGGTTCACGGCCGGGCTGGCCGCGCTCACCGCCGTGCCAGCAAACCGCCCGTCACTGGTTGTCGTCCAGGAGCCGGTGGCCGGCGTCATGCTGTTGAACAGGCCGCTGGCAGGGCTGGTGCTGCCGAAGTCCACCGTCTTGTCGAGGGTGATGACCCCCGGAGGCGCCTGCACGATGACATTGTCGATCTGACCCCTGGTGCCACCCCGGGTGCCGATTCCGGCCAGGCCGTCGTTGATGTCATGCCGCACTCCCAGCGAGTCGATGCGCTGCGCGTAGGTAAAACTGACGCTGGTGGTGCCCAATGTCAGCGTGGCCGCGCTGCCGTTGACCTTCAGCATCGTGACGTAGTCGGTCGCGGGTTTGAGGATGTAGTTGGCCCAGTTGTCGACCACCCAGCCGCTGGCCTGGTAGTGCCCCATCTCCAGCTTGTTGGTCGACACGTTGATGCCGGCAAACTTGAAATTGGTGTTGCTCTGCCAGTCGAAGATCAGGTAGGTGTTGGCATACACGCCACCAGTGGGCTTGACCGCATTGAGCGTCGCCTGCATCTCGAAGTAGACCGGGATCACCGTGTCGGCCTGGTTGAACAGGCTGACCGCATCTCCGAATGCGGTTGACGGCGCCACCTCGTAGCGGCTGTTGGTCACCGTGAAGGTGCCGACCTGCGGCGTAAAGCCCTGTGCGGTGCCGTTGTTGAAGTTGGCGCTGCGCAACACGTCGCGCGCGCCGTTGCTGTTGCCCGGTTGCGGGTCTGACGGGCCGCCGTGCTGGCTCCCCCAGGCTGCATCCTTCTGCAGCACCAGGCCGAGTTCGCCGTAGGGCTCGCCGTTGCGAGTCGGGTCGGCTCCGGTGTCGGCGGCACGCGTGAAGTCGGCACCATCGCTGGCCGACAACGCGTACAGGAACTCCATCAGCGCGGGCTGCAGGGAACGGCTGATGGTGGCCGCGCCAAAGGGCGAGAACGGAACCAGGTAGCTGTTGTATTCGCCGTTCCAGTCGATCAACCGGTCGCCACCGGTGTTGGCGATCAGCACATCGCGGCCGGCGCCACCAAAGGCGCGGTCTTCGTAACTCGCGCTGGTATCCGGTGCGTTGTTCAGGCCGCCAGCCGTGCCCAGGTCGTCGTCGGCGTTGAGCAAGTCGTTGCCGAAGCCACCGTACAGGTTGTCGCGGCCCGTGCCGCCAACGATCCAGTCGTTGCCGAGATCGCCGAAGATCTTGTCGTCGCCATCGGCATTCTTCGTTATGTCCAGCGTTGCGGCGGGGCCATCACCTGCAACGAAGTTCAGGAAGAACTCGAAAACACCCGTGGGCGTTGCACCCGTCCACTTGGATGCCGTACCGTTGCCATTGAGCAGAATCTTGCGCAGCGGATCGTATTCATCGTACAGGGGGAATTCGCCGGCCCGCTGGGCATTGGCGTGCTGGCCGTTGACGTCGATGGGATTGAAGGCCAACACATTGCCTGGGTTGAACGGACGGGCAAAGTCGGTCTCGACCAGGCCATTCGGAGCCCCTGTGCCGTCGTACGTGGGCGCGTAGGACAGCAACAGTGCCTCAGCACCACTGATGGCATCGTCGCCCGAACCGCCGTGCAGGAAGTCGTTGCCGAGCCCGCCAAAGATGATGTCGTCGGAGTTCTTCCGCGTTGTTCCGCCGAATTCGTCGGTTGCCGGGGTCCAGGCCGGATCCTGGCTGAAAGGCGTCAGGTCGACCGACTTCTTCAACTGGCCGGCCACGTTGATGTTCGCCGTCTGCATGCTGCCGCCGGTAGCAACGGTGGTGGGTACCACCGCAACGGTGACGGCATTGAGCAGCTCGGTCTTGCCGTTGCGGCTGGTGAAGATGCGCCCGTCGTCGCCCAGAATGCCGTCATCGCCCGTACCGCCCGAGATCCAGTCGTTGCCGTAGCCGCCGACGATGTCGTCGTCCTGCCCGTCGCCGAACACGACGTCGTTGCCCATGCCGGTGTAGATGAAGTCGTCACCGGATTCACCGTGGACTTCGTCTGCCGCGCCCTTGTCGGTGGCCGCGCCAGCCGCATTGAAGCTCGGGCCACCCGGTGTGTAGTCGATCTGCTTGATCGAGCGCACCACGATCTTGTTCAATGAGCCAACGCCTGTGTTGTAGTCGTCGTAGGTGAAGTTCACCGTCTGGGCGGCGTTGGCCGAGCCAGCAGTGCCGACAACGCGCAGGATGACCCCGTTGTCGCCAACGATGGCATCGCTGTCGCGGGCATGGCCGGTGCCGGTGGCGAGACCGGTATCGCCGGCGTCGTTGCGCCCGGTGCGCGTGCCGGCGCCGCCGAAGATCAGGTCGGAGCCATCAACACGCTGTGAGGCACTGGCCAGCCCGAAGAGGTTGGAGCTGCCACCGATGATGTCGTCCTGGCCCAGATTGCCGAAGATGACGTCATCGCCGGCATTGCCCTCGATGTAGTCGTCCGCATCGCCGGCAGCCTCGAACGACGGCACGACCACCAGATCGCCCGCCGTATTCCGGGTCGCGCTGACCGGCGCGCCGGCAAGCTTGCTGGCGGTCGAGCCGTCGCCCTGGATCAGGTCGTTGCCGGCCTGGCCGAAGATCTGGTCGTTGCCAGCGCCGCCGGCGATGTAGTCATGGCCGTACAGGAGGCCGTCGATCCCGTCACCGACCGTCACCGTCCAGTTGCTCCATTTCGGAACATCTACGGCCGGGCCGGCGAAGGGCGTGCCCGACAGATGGCTGTTGCCGGTGTTGGCACCTGTCGTTTCGTACAACTGCGCACCTGCCAGTGCGGCGTAGCGCGGGTTCGTGTTGACGCCGACGCCGCGGCCGGTCAGCACGCCCTGATCGCCCAGGATGAGGTCACGCCCGGTGTTGCCATCGATGACATCGCCGCCAACCCCACCGAGCAATATGTCATCGTCCTCGTTGCCCTCGATGGTGTCGTTGCCACCAGTGCTATTGACCGTGTCGGTCGTCCACACTTTTGACGCGCGCAGTGTGGACAGTGTCGCCACGTCGAGCAGTTCGCCATTGTCACCAAGCACCGTGTCTGCGTCTGTGCCTGACACGCCACCGCCCGTCGCGCTGTTGCCACCGTACAGCTTGTCGGCGCCAAACCCGCCCAGGAGGATGTCGTCGCCGGCATTGCCATAGACCGTATCGTTTCCGCCGATCGACGGCGACGTGGTGCGAATCGCGTCGAGCGTCGCCGGATCTGGCGCAGATGCCGCGTCATAAACCAGCTCGCCGTTGTCGCCGATGGCGATGTCGTTGCCCGCACCGATCGTCAGGCTGTCGCCCGCCATGCCACCGAGCACGATGTCGTTGCCAGAGCCAGTGGTCACCGTATCCGTGCCGCCGTCGGCGTTCTCGATCGTCTCGA
>JANOUM010000773.1:0-1506 GCA_031416855.1 Rhodoferax sp.
GTTCGAGGAATACGGCGTGCTGATCAATGAGAAGGCTCGGGAGATCGAACGTGCCATTCCTCCGCGTGTCCTGTCCACGCAGGCGCTCATTGCGGGGCGCACGCCACCCTACCTGGGTGAGTTGTCGTGGCGGCTCGGCCTCGCATTCGCCGCCATCAATTTCGTCTTGATCGGGCTGGTGGTGTCCAACGCCAATCCGCGCATTGGCCGCAACACCACCTTGTTTTTTTCGTTGTTCACGTTCATCGTCTACTACAACCTCGTCAACCTCGGCTCCAGCCGCATCGCTGCAGGCACTTACGACTTCTGGAACTACGTGGCGCTGCTGCACGGTGGCGTGTTCCTGGCAGCACTCCTGGTGCTGGTCAAGATGCACTGGAACTGGACCTTCCCCGCCGCCTTGCGGCGCCGGCGGCGGCATAGCGCGACCCTGCGGCACGCACCATGAAGACCGTCAGCCGCATGATCCAGGGCGAGGTGCTCAGGTCTGTCGCCTTCGTCACGGTTGCGTTTCTGGCGCTGTTTGCGTTCATCGACTTCGTCGACGAACTGCGCTGGGTGGACAGCGCCAACCCGCGGGGTTACCAGGTGCGGCATGCGCTGGCATTCGTCGCCACCTTGTCGGCCAGCACGCTGTACGACCTGATACCGATCACGGTGCTGATCGGTTCGGTGTTCGTGATGGCGCGCCTGGCCCAAAACTCCGAATTCACCGTGCTGCGCACCAGCGGGTTGAGCCCGGGCAGGGCGCTGCGCATCATGCTGGGGCTGGGGCTGGGCTTCACCCTGCTGACGTTCTCAGTCGGCGACTTCATTGCCCCGGCGGCGGACCGGGCCGGCCAGCTGCTGCGTGCCAGCTACCTGCGCGAACTCACCGTCGGGCAGACCGGCGCCTGGCTGCGGGACAAACAGGCCAACAACTCCTACGCTGTCAATGTCGGCGTGATGCAATCCGACGGCACCATGCGCCGCGTTCGGATCATCGAGTTCGATTCGGGCGGGCGCCTCACGTCGATCAGCGAGGGCAAGACCGGGATTTTTGCGAAGGACGACTCGTGGACGTTAAGGGACGTGACCCGCACCGAGTTCAATGTCGCTCCGGCCAACCTCAGTCGGGCCGTGCGCAACACGCTGCCCGAGTGGCGCTGGCCCACCAAGCTCACCGGCGAAATGGTCACGGTGGCCCTGTTGCGTCCCGAACGCATGCCCACCATCGACCTGTTCCAGTTCATGCGCCACCTCGACGCCAACGGACAGTCCTCGCAACGCTACGAGATCGAGTTCTGGCGCAAGGTGTTCTATCCCTTGAGCTGCCTGGTGATGGCGGTACTGGCCCTGCCGTTTGCCTACCTGCATTTCCGCACCAGCGGAATATCCACGTTCGTTTTCATCGGCGTGATGACCGGCATCAGCTTCTTCCTGCTCAACGACTTGTTCGGCTATTTCGGCAATCTGCGCAACTGGTGGCCCTGGCTGACCGCAGCGGCGCCGGGCCTGCTCTACTCC
>JANOUM010000774.1:0-3280 GCA_031416855.1 Rhodoferax sp.
CCAGCGTGAGCGCGCCCAGGCGCAGCGTTGCCGGGTTCAACGTCAATGCTTTGCCTGCCGGTTCGCGGTTGTTGTTCGCCCGAGGCGGAGCGTGGATCGGCTTCAGACTGCAAGTGGTCAATCTGAACGCCACCCCAGCCAAGCCGATCGTGTTCGATGCCTACGGAACCGGGCCCGTCCCCTTGCTCAATACGCCCAGCTTCACTGCGTTCGAATTCGGCAAGAACAACGAATTCGCGCAGGACGGCGGCTACGTGGTGCGCAACTTGAAACTCGACGGTAACGGCACCGGCCAGTGGGGCGTGTTCCTGCGCAACGACCTGCGCAGCGTGACCATCGAGAACGTGGAAATCTCCGGCTTTGACATCGGCATCCACGTCCAAGCCAGCGGCCCCCTTGGCATCACCGATGTGACCGTGCGCAACTCCAACCTGCACCACAACCGCGAGCACGGCATGCTCGGCGGCGCCGACAACCTGCTGCTCGAAGGCAACATGGTGGCCAACAACAACATGGACGGCGGCGGCCGCGAGCACGGGATCTACCTGAGTGGTGGCAACAACGTCGTGCTGCGCAACAACACCTTCGCCAACAACTCCGCACCGGGCGGCGTGTGCAACGGCGGAAACCTGACTGTTCATGGTCAGGTGGACGGAATGCTGATCGAGGGCAACACAATCACCCAGGTGGCCGCTACTGATGGCTGCTACGGTTTTTCGATCACGGCGGCGTACTCGACAGCCGAATACTTCCGCAATACCGTGATTCGCAACAACACCATCACCAACGTCGGCATCTGTGGCGTGTGCGTGTCGGCGGCGCCGGGTGTACTGATCGAGGGCAACAAGATCTTCGACAGCCAACCCGGCACAGGCCAGAGGGCCGTGCTGATCCCAGCCATAAATCCCGGCCCCGGTGACGCAGCAGACGGCGGCGCGATCATCCGCAACAACGTGGTCTGCTTCAACACCCCCGGCGCAGGTGCCACGGTAGCGCAGGCACCGAGCGCAGCTTCGATCACCGGCAACGTGTACCAGACCGGCGCTGCAGCCACGACCGGCGCATGCGCTCGATAGGGGCCTTTCGCATGTTGCGGCTCCACGGGGTCGCAATGCGGATCAAGGATCCACGGGCGTCGATGACACAACAGGTTCCCGCGAGACGGCGGCCATGAACTTCGCCTCACTTCAGTTCGCCGCGTTCCTGGTTGCCATCTTTGGCGCCTATGTGCTGATGCGCCGACGCCATGAATGGCAAAACACTTTGCTCCTGGCATCCAGCTACTACTTCTATGCGTGCTGGGACGTCCGCTTCCTGTTGTTGATATGGCTGATCACTGGCACCAGCTTCCTGGCCGGTCGAGCGATCGGCCAGACATCCGATCAACGCCTCGGCCTGCGCTACTTAATTGCGTACGCAGCCTTCGCCATGGTGGTCCTCGGCTATTTCAAGTATTTCAATTTCTTTATCGAATCGGCACAGATATTGCTGAGATCATTGAATATCTCTGTGAACCCGCTGTATCTGAACATTATTCTACCTGCGGCCATTTCATTCTATATATTTGAATCGTTGAGCTACACGATAGAAATATACCAGCGACATTTGCCGGCCACGACGAAGTTCAGACATTACGCCCTGTTCATCGCATATTTTCCAAAACTGGTTGCAGGCCCGATCGAACGTCCTGCGGTACTCATTCCGCAAATCCAGCGACCACGGGTCGTGAATGAGGACAACCTGACACGCGGCCTGTTCCTGATCTTGCTGGGGTTGTTCAAGAAGATCGTCGTCGCCGACGGTTTGGCTGGCCCGGTGGACTCGGTGTTTGCCAGTGCCGCGACCCCTGGCCCCATCACCATCATCATCGGCGTGTATGCCTTTGCTCTCCAGATCTATTGCGACTTCTCTGGCTACACAGATATTGCCAGGGGTGTGTCAAAGCTATTTGGAATCGAGTTGAGCCAGAACTTCAGATTCCCCTACTTCTCGGCCAATCCAAGCGAGTTCTGGAAACGCTGGCACATGTCGCTGTCATCGTGGTTGAGAGACTATTTGTATATACCTCTTGGCGGGAACAGGTCAGGTCCTGTGCGGACGAAGTTCAACCTCATGGCCACGATGCTCCTTGGTGGTTTGTGGCATGGCGCCGCGTGGAACTTCATACTGTGGGGTGCTTACCAGGGTGGACTGCTGGTGGCACACGGCCTATTGCCGCCGATGCGGCTTGCAGGATGGCGCGCGAAGGTGGCGCGGGTGCTGGCCACGGTGGTGTTCTTCCAGTTCGTTTGCTATGGCTGGCTGCTGTTCCGCGCGCGCTCCCAGGCGCAAATCTACGCGTACAGCGCCGAGTTGTTCACCGGGTCCTACGAATGGGCGCTTACGATCTCGCGACCTTCGTTGGCCACGTTGCTGGGTGTCGGCGTGCTCTTGTCGTATGACTTTCTTGCGTACCGAAGTGGCCGCGCGACCTTCTATCGCGCGTGGCCCGTGCCTGTGCGTGCTGGCTTGTACGCAACGCTGGTTTTCCTGACGCTGATGGGCCTTGCCAACGCTCGCAGCGCGTTCATCTACTTCCAATTTTGAGCATGCGACCAAGCGAGAAAGGCGATCGTGGACAAAGCGCCCTGGTCGTGGCGTGGCTGCTTGCCTGGCTGATCATGATCGACATTGCAGTCAATCTTGCATTTGGACCTAGCGCAAACCGGGGCCGTGCGCCCGAATTGAAGCGGTACTTCGAGTACGGTCGATCCGTCGAGGGCAAGCTGGCCCACAAATTGGCTGGAGACCCATCAAAAGGGGGCAACATCCTGAGTGCCGGCTGGATAGACCAGGAGCAACTCAAGCAGTTGCCCCACCGCCCACACGAAGGCGCCAACCTGTTGGTGGCCGCATACGGCCAGTCGTTCACGCTGAACGCGGCCAACGCGGCTGCAAAGATGGACACCCGGGTCACGATCCGGCCGTTCGGCGGGCCCGGCGCGCCTCCATCCCACTCTTACGCCGCGTACTTGGCCGATGCGCCGTACAGGAAAGCCGACGTCGTCGTGTTCGGTGTTCTGTCGTCCACGATCGGGCTGATGGGTTCACTGTCTGGCCTGTTTTCAAACTTCGAGAGCCCGGCACCGTTCACTTACCCGCGTTACCGCTTGACAGGAGATCGGCTCAGTGCGGAGTTGCCACTGATCCGCAGCGAAACCGAGTTTCGTGCCGCCTTCCTGCGCCGGTCCGGCACATGGCAGCAATTCAAGGCCCAACTTGAACAGAGCGATCGGGGATA
>JANOUM010000775.1:0-2819 GCA_031416855.1 Rhodoferax sp.
CGTCTGAGGTGTAGTTCTGCGCCAGTATCCAGTTGATCCGATCAACCTGGGTTTGACTGATAGAGGAAAAGCCGATCGGCACATAAGAAGCCGCCGCGCCACCTGCCGCAGCCTCAGACCCGTACGAATGAGTCGGCGCCAAGCCAATATCGACAATCGGATTCAGACAATAGGCGTCATAGCGGCCATTCTGGATTCGCGGGTCCGTACTGTTCGTGACCTCCATGTCCAGAAAACTGGGCGCATTCAGGTCGGGCTGCTGTCCGTAGGCCGTGCCGGCGCGGTTGGTCGCCGAGGACGTGACGCGGATCGTGAAAGTGCTCATGGCTGCGGTACCGTTAAACGCTGTCGATCAATTGGCTCCCGCTGCGGGCGGTACGGGGCTCCGAAAGAGCACGGGTCTGCACGTCGTTGCGCAAGTCGTAACAAAACTGTTGCGGGTCTACAGCCCCAACCATCGGTCGGTCAAAGACCGGTATCAAACTGAATGGTTGGCGACCAGCCCGCAATGGGCGGGCTCAAGGCCCGCCGTGGCTTGGAAGGGCAAACGACCCACTTGGGATTGGCCCTCCCACCCAGACCGACTGCGCAAATCACGTCAGCCTGAGATATCTTGAGCCCGGAAAGGCGGTTGCCCTTTCCGGGCCGTGGTGCGATCCAGCGCCCGCTCGGGGCCGGGATCACCGACCCGCGGTTACTTTTTGCCCTTGCGCGCAACCACCACCAGGACCGCGATGACCAAGCCAACCAAGGCCAGCGAACCCGGCTCGGGAACGGTCAGCACCGGGGCGGCAAAAACCGAGGCCGTGGTGCCGGCAGCGCCGTTGCAGCGACGAAAAACTTGATGATCGTCTTCATATGCACTCCAGTTAAGTAACAACAATGTTCTTTATCGCGTTAATGCGTGAACATGCGTTTATGCAATTTTCATGCCGGATGACACAGTTGCTTACAAATCAACGACTTGCGCTGCCTTCAGCCTGTCGACGGATAAAAAATGTAAAAAATCTCGACAAATTTGCGAAAATTTCTCAACATCTGTCGGTTGACGCCAAGCATGTGAACAATCGTAACAACTGCGCACGTGCAGTCGACACCCACGCTTGAGGGGTTGCAATTGATCAAAAGTGCTGTACGGCGCATAACCTCTCAACCCATAGAACCGAACGCCAGTGTGGACAAAGACGGTCGAGCCGTCTGCCATGCGGCAGCGCAAGCTGTCACGGCCGCACGGGCACGATGGTTTGCAGCGGGCGAAAGTGTGGACGGCGTCACGCCGCGACGCTGCCCTCTGCGCACGGCAGGTGATTCGGCAAGGCCAGGCTCAGGCTCAGGCCCGGGCCAGCCCGTCGCGGCCTAGGAGCCTGTCGGACTTGGGGATCGTCGGCTGCGAAACGGCGCAGTCTCAAGTCTGAAGCGCAACACCAGCACAGCGAGTAAGGTACCCCGATGCCCAATCTAAGCTACCGCCAACTGCAGCCCGAAGAGCGAGTCACGCTCGCCAGCCTGAGCCTTCAAGGCCATAGCCTTCGCCAGATCGCCAAAGTTCTTGGCCGCAGCGCCGCGACCCTCAGCCGCGAGCGCCGGCGCAACGTCACGTCCGAGGTCTATTTGGCCCAGGCCGCTCAGATCTGCGCGCGGCAGCGCCGCGTCGAGAAGCGCCCCTGGGGCAAGCTGCATCCGATGGGGGCGCGGTGGGCCTGCGTTCGCGCTGGCCTGGCCAAGCACTGGTCGCCCCAGCAGATCAGCGCCACACTGCGCCGCGTCTTCCCTAACGAGCCCGGCATGCACATCTCGCACGAGAGCATTTACACCGCCATCTATGCCCAGCCCGCCGGTGAGTTGCGTCGGGAACTCGTCAAGTGCCTACGCCAGGCCAAGAGCACGCGCCGCCCGCGCAAGGCCGGTGACGATCGCCGGGGTCAGATTCCCGACATGGTCAGCGTGCATCTACGCCCACCCGAGGTCACGGATCGCGCCCTGCCTGGGCACTGGGAGGGCGACCTCATCAAAGGCCAGATGAACCGCTCGGCGGTGGGCGTGCTGGTCGAGCGCACGACGGGCTTGTTGCTGCTGGCCAAGATGGCGGACGCCTCGGCAGCCAGCGCGCTGGCGGCGTTCAGCTTCAAGCTCAACAGCATCGCCCAGCCAGTGCGCCAGACCATGACCTACGACCAGGGTCGGGAGATGGTGCGCCACGCTGAGCTGACGCAGGCTACGGGCGTGAAGGTCTACTTCTGCGACCCGCACAGTCCCTGGCAGCGTGCGGCCTGCGAGAACACCAACGGGCTGATCCGCCAGTACCTGCCCAAGGGGACAGACTTGTCGCTGCACAGTCAGGAGCAACTTGATGCCATTGCCGACGAGATCAACAACCGACCCCGCAACCGCCTGGGCTGGGACAGCCCCTTGCAGCGCTTCCGCGCGATCATGCAGGGGCTCGACCAAGCTCAATCCTCAACCCTTCACTGATCGCCAAGCCGGTGTTGCGCTTGGGACTTGAAACCGCCATCTGCATCGCCGCTACAGATGGCGTAGTTAGAATTACAAGCTCCGCGCTGAGGCGCGGCGAAAGCCGATCCGGTGGCGTCGCCTAAATTAAATAAGAAAAGTTGTTGTCCGGGTGCGGTAAAAAATATGTTGAATTGTTAAACCCCGAATCTTCTGTCGCAAAGTTTACGAACGGTAAAGTCGAAACCAAGGAGGGTAAGGTGTTTTATCTAATTCAATTGCTTAGTAGCTTTTGTCGGCACCTATAAACGACAAAACCCGCCGGCACTCAACTACTCTTGCCAACTACCTTTCAGTGCTGGCTAACC
>JANOUM010000776.1:0-15694 GCA_031416855.1 Rhodoferax sp.
GCCAGCCAGGTGCGTCACCGGACACGAGCAGCAACATCGCCCGCCCCCATCCGGAATTCGATGACTACGCTCTCTGCGACTTTGACAGCACCACCGTCCAGCAAAACGGAGCTGTCGATCAAAGGAGGTTTGTCGGCCAGCGCAATGACATGACCAGACCACCCGCCAGATCCCATGGGGCACAGCCAGCGACAAGTCAGCCGATGGGGCTGACAGCAGGGTACGGGCAAATGGCACGGCCACACCGTTCTTCAACTTGATCAACCATAGGTCTGCCGCCGGTCCCATTCGTCGGTGAGGGAGTCTTGCCAACGTTCCCACAGTCCTCCAATAAGACAAAAGGGTTAGCACGTGCCTACGTGCTAACCCTTGTCATTACTGGTGCGGCTGGCAGGAATTGAACCCACGACCCCTTGGTTCGTAGCCAAGTACTCTATCCAACTGAGCTACAGCCGCGCCGGGCGAATTCTAGCATCAAGATTCGACCCATCAGTCGCAGGCGCTATCCCGTGCACTATTCAAACAGAGCTTCAAATTCCGAACCTTGACCGTTGCACAGTTCACACCGTAGCGCCACAAATTCGGTCTTCACCTTCGCACCCCATATCCCGCATCGAAACGGAGAAACGAGCAACCCAAATTTCCGAATCCAACCTGGCGCGATTAGTGCTTACGGACTGGCTGCACAAACCAAGGGTCCAGTGTGTCGGCATAACTTACACGTGGCTCGAAATTTCCCTAGCCCAATGTTTCTGACCCCTTTTTCCTCAAATTAATCAATACCTTAGGGGGTCAGTCGCTCAGCGGCACGAATATTGCTATGTTGTCACTGAGAATTGACTATGATTCTCGTAGGCGCCCGGTGCCTCATTCGGGTGGTGGCGAGATGGCAAACAACGGCTGCCAGGAACGACAGCAAAACTATAATTGTCGCCTTGCGCGACGTAACTGGGATCGACAGGCGAGCATGTTTCAGATGACAAGAGATCAATGGCCTTGGCCCTTAGGCGCACCAAGTTCAGACACCTTCACGGATGTGAGACGCTCGAATTTACCCTCCACATGCACACCAGGGGATCAAAATGCACTCAGTTGAATCAGAACAAAAAAGCCAACCTAACCCGCTTCGGCGTAAGCTGTTTCGCGGGGCATCGGGCGGTGTTGGTGTGCTGTTAGCGGTACAGGCAAAGACCGCATTGGGCGGCGCAATCTGCCAAAGCCCATCAGCGAAGATGAGCGGCAATACCAGCCCCCGGCCTGGAGGACCTGCGGCATGTAGTGGCGGCAGGTCCCCCGGTTTTTGGAAGGTACCCCAAAAATTCAACTATTGGACATCGCCAGCGAAGATCCCGACGTTCAAGGCCGGCGTCAATGTCAACTTTTGCTCAAGCGGAATGCAGGGCTTGGCCATCACGGACATCTCGGTAGCCTTTAATGGAGAGGGGACCTTGCTCAGTTCCGTATTCCCAGGTTCGCCGTCTACGCGTGGGTTATGGGCGGTGTTAGCATTCCCCAATGATGCGTCGTTCGCGGGCAAGGGGCAACTTCTTCGACACCTGACGGCGGCGTATCTCAACTCACTATTTCCTTGGCCTCTGGGCACTTATCCCATTTCGACCACACAGGTCCTGAATATGTGGACGCAAATCAATACCTGCGGTTTCTACAACCCCGCGACAACCAGTTGCGTCGGAACCGGGATGACCGGAACGGATGTCATCGCGTACATCTCTGGTATGTATGACATAGCGGCCGACATTCCACCCGATGGGGATCTGTGCAAATGATTGTGAACTTGCCACAGGGCATCAAAGGCTAAAAGGCAGCCTGGCAGTATTGACCTCAAATCGGTTCATAACGCTCATCTGTCCTCACGGGGATCCATTGATATCATTGACACCAGGCCGACGAATTCGATTTGCGCCTCGCTGGGAATGCTCGGGAGCAATTGTTGTGTTCGACTGCAACTCGGGCGACTATTGGGTGCTGTCGGAGTTGGCTGGTTCGATACTTCAAATTGTGAATTTGAGCGATCACGTGTCAATGGGTGCCATACACAAGCAACTTGCTCGATCCCATCCCGAAGTGGATCTCCCCAACGAAGTGCCGGAAACGATTCGTAGTCTCATCGACAACAGGCTCCTCTGCTCGGAAAACTGGCGCAGTCCGACACGAGAGAACGTGGATGACCTAGACGATTGACTGAAATACTATTGCATGTTTCGCCGTTCAACATCCGGATCCGATCACCGTTTCCGGCCGTGGCCGAGCACATCGATTTTTTCTATTCTCGCGCCCGCCGCTTGTCACAGGAATCGTTTGTCGACTTCGATATTCAGATTCTTCCCGGCAAAGGTCTCAGGCGCTGGTGGCGGCCACAAGGCCGGTTCCTGCTGGATGGAATCGAGTCATTCTTCCCTTTGCCGGCAGAGCAAGCGGCACCCATGCTGGAATGGGGCCTGAACTGGTGTGTAGCCAGTCGTTCGCTCGGTTACCTCGTAATGCACGCCGGTCTGTTGGCACGCTCGGGACGGGCACTCATGATGCCGGGATCCCCCGGCGCAGGGAAGAGCACTATGTGTGCGTCGTTATGCCTTCTGGAAGGTTGGCAACTGTTGTCCGACGAACTGGCAATACTTGACCCATCGACAGGACTGATGCAACCACATCCACGGCCGATCAGCCTCAAGAACACCTCGATCGATGTGGTGTCGCATTTTCCAGGGGCGCAACTCGGGCGCGTCTATCAAGACACCCGCAAAGGCACCATATCCCATGCCACATGCCCGACAGCGTCCATTGACGCGGCTTCGTCGCCCGCCCGGGTGGAATGGGTCGTCTTTCCACGATTTGAGACCAACAACCCAGTACGTTGTGATGAGATCAGCCATGCAGAGGCGTTCGCGCTGATATCGGAGCAGTCGTTCAACAAAGAACGCATGGGTGAAGTGGGATTCGATGCGCTCTGCGCCATGCTGACCGGCGCCAGGTGTTACCAGATTGTCTACGGGTCGACTGCTGACGGCATTCAGGTGATCCGCGAAATCACCGCGTCATGACGCTTCACCCAGACATTGCCCAGTTGGTCAAGGTATTGGGTGACCCAAATGCGGCTCGGCACCTGACCGACGGCCAATGGTCCGCCTTGATCGCGACCGCACGCGGCAACAACTTGCTCGGTGCGTTGGCAGACAGTCTGAAGCAAACAGACGTGTTCGCAGCACGGCAGGCACAAAGGCATCTCGACGGCGCTCTCCAGTTGAGCGCGAGGCAGCACCAGTCAGTATTGTGGGAAGTACATCAGTTGCTCGCAGCATTGGGTTCCCTACAAATTCCAGTCTTGCTACTCAAGGGTGCTGCCTATGTCATCTCCAATCATGCGGTGGCCCGCGGCCGCCTGTTTGGCGACATCGACCTGCTTGTGCCGCGCGAATCGTTGGGCAACGTTGAAAGTCGCCTCATGGTTGATGGCTGGGTAAGTGCCACAGCTAGTACCTATGACCAGCGCTATTACCGTGAGTGGATGCACGAACTGCCACCGATGGTGCACATGCGACGAGGAACGGTGATTGATATTCATCACACGATCCTGCCATTGACAGCCGGCAATGCGCCGGACCCGACACAAATTCTCGATCGATCGACCCCGGCACCAATACCGGGGCCGGCAATGCTGCGCATACCATGTCCCGAAGATCTCGTGATCCACAGCCTTACCCATTTGGTACACGAGGGCGAACTACACAATGGCCTGCGCGACCTGCGAGATATCGACTGCATGTTGCGCGACTTCGGGTCGACTACTAATTTTTGGAGTCGTTTTACGGCGTGCGCAGCCGGCAACGATCTGGCCTGGCCCGTCGGGTTTGGCCTGCTATTGGCGAAGCGCTTTTTTGGTACACCGGTGCCCGATCAGGTCCTGTCCAACCTGCTGCGGACCAAACCTAACAGATACCGAGCAAAAATGTTGGGATTTGTCTACGCATCGGCCCTGCAGTCTGCCAATCTTCCCAACTCGGGCATCTGGGCCGGAATTACCAGATGGTTGGTCTTCGTACGGGCACATGCGTTGCGCATGCCGCTTGCAATGTTGGTGCGCCACCTGACGATAAAGGCCTGGATCAGTTGGAGAGATACTAAGCGGGAGCCGCACAAACAATAACGCGCCGAGGACAAAGCAAATGGTAGGCCGTGTAGGACTTGAACCTACGACCAAAGGATTATGAGTCCTCTGCTCTAACCAACTGAGCTAACGGCCCGACCGAACGCGGATTGTACGGGCCTGCTACTTGTGGTGGCTCAGCGCATTGCTGACCAGCTTCGACGTAATGTCCACAATCTGGATCATCCTGTCATACGCCATGCGCGTCGGCCCGATGACACCGAGCGTTCCCACGATCTGGCCGTCCACCTCATATGGTGCGCTGACGATCGACAGGTCCTCGAAGGGCACCACCTGGCTCTCCCCCCCAATAAAGATCCGCACACCTTCGGCCTGGCCAGCCACATCCAGCAGGCGCATCAACTGGGCTTTTTTCTCGAACAATTCGAAGGCGCGCCGCAACTGCCCCATGTCGCTGGAAAAGTCAGACAAGGCCAGCAGGTTGCGCTCGCCTGAAATCACCACATCGTCCTGGGCTTCGTCGATGGCTTCGGAGTTGATCGACACGGCTGCATGCATCAGCGTTGCAATCTCGGAACGAAGGCTTTCGACCTCGTTTTGCAGCCGCTCGCGCACCTGCTCGATCGCCATCCCGACGTAATGGCTGTTGAGGTAATTGGCGGCCTCGATCAGTTGCGACTGGGAGTAGTCGAGTTCGGTATAGATCACACGGTTCTGGACATCGCCGTCCGGCGACACGATGATGACGAGCAGACGCCGCTCCGACAAGCGCAGGAACTCGATGTGCCGGAACACCGAACTGCGCCTGGGCGCCAGCACCACACCCACGAACTGGGACAGGCTGGACAACAAATTGGCGGCGTTCGAGATCACCTTTTGCGGTTGATCCGGTGCCAGGCGTTGCGCCGCAAACTGGCCCTTTGGCACGGTCAGCATCGTATCGACAAAAAGCCGGTAGCCACGCGCTGTCGGGATCCGGCCGGCCGACGTGTGCGGACTGACGATCAGCCCCATCTCTTCGAGGTCCGCCATCACGTTTCGGATGGTGGCCGGCGACAATTCCAGGCCCGAGGCGCGCGACAAGGTACGCGACCCGACTGGCAGGCCGTCTGCAATGTAGCGCTCTACCAGCGCTTTCATTAACAACTTGGCACGGTCATCGAGCATCGAAGCATTTTAGTGATGTAATTTGTTGATGCGTTCAAAATTCCGCCACGTCGCGCTGATCGGAAAATACCAGGCCATTGCCTCTGGTACGCATGGTGCATCGTCGAGGCAGGCACTGGAGGATGTCGCTCAGTTCCTGCACACCCAGGGTTGCGAGGTCGCCTTCGAACGCCAGACCGCGTCCAACATGGGTATTGCCGGTTATGCCGCCCTCGACGTCGAGGCGATCGGCGCCCAGTGCGACCTGGCCCTGGTGGTTGGGGGTGATGGCACGATGCTGGGCATCGGCCGGCAGTTGGCACGTTACGGTGTGCCCCTGATCGGAATCAATCAGGGCCGGCTCGGGTTCATCACCGACATTCCGTTCGATGGTTTCCAGACCACACTCCTACCCATGCTCGCCGGCGCGTTTGAGGAAGACCATCGCAGCCTGATGCAGGCCAAAGTGGTGCGCGACGGCCACTGTGTGTTCGACGCGCTCGCCATGAATGACGTGGTGGTCAACCGGGGGGCGACGTCCGGCATGGTCGAACTGCGGGTCGAGGTGGACGGGCACTTCGTGGCCAACCAGCGCGCCGACGGCCTGATCATCGCCAGCCCGACCGGGTCAACAGCGTACGCGCTGTCCGCGGGTGGGCCACTTCTGCACCCTTCCATCCCGGGTTGGGTTTTGGTGCCGATCGCACCCCACACACTGTCCAATCGGCCGATCGTGCTGGCGGACGCCGCCGAGATCGCCATCGAAATCGTCGCGGGTCGGGATGCCAGCGCCAACTTCGACATGCAGTCACTCGCAACACTGCTGCATGGTGACCGTATCGTGGTATCACGCTCGCAGTATCGCGCACGCTTCCTTCATCCGAAGGGCTGGAGCTACTTCGACACGTTGCGCCAAAAGCTCCATTGGAACGAAGGAGTGGCCTGACAGTGGGACTCAAACGCATCGTCCTGCGTGATTTCGTGATCGTCGACGAGCTTGACCTTGACCTTGGCTCCGGCTTCACCGTCCTGACAGGGGAAACAGGGGCCGGCAAGTCGATCCTGATCGATGCAGTGCAATTGGTCACGGGCGCACGTGCCGACGCAACCACGGTCCGTGAGGGTGCCCAGCGGGCCGAGGTGAGCGCAGAGTTCGACCACCCGCGCATGCTGGACGGTTGGCTCGACAACGCAGGTTATGAGCGGGGCGATACGCTCCTGCTGCGCCGGACGGTCGACCTGCAAGGCAAGAGCCGCGGCTGGATCAACGGCAGCCCCGCCACGGCCGCACAGATGCGCCAGATCGGTGAGCGGCTGATTGACATACACGGACAGCACGCTTGGCAAAGCCTGACCCGACCCGACGCGGTGAGGGGCCTGCTCGACGCCTATGCCAAGGTCGACAGCACGCAGCTAGCCCTTCGCTGGCAGCAATGGCGGGTCGCTGACAAGGCCCTCGAAGACGCACGCGCCGCGCAGGACTCGCTTCAGCGCGAGCGTGATCGGTTGACCTGGCAGATCGGGGAGCTGGAGAAGCTCGCGCCGCAGACCGGCGAATGGGAGGATCTCAACACCGACCATGGCCGTTTGTCGAATGCGCAGGCTTTGCTGGACGCGGCAGGTGCTGCGGTCGCGGCCCTGCAGGACAGCGACGCCGGTGCGGCCCAGTCGCTGAACACGGCAGTTCAGCTGTTGCGGCAGCAGGAACATCTTGAGCCGGCCTTCAAGCCACTGGCCGAGATACTGGCATCGAGCCTGGCAGAAGTCGAGGACACGGCGCACAGTCTGCGCATGTACTTGCGCAAGACCGAACTCGACCCGCAACGCCTGGCCCGACTGGACGAACGCCTGTCCCTTTGGATTTCGCTGGCGCGGCGGTACAAGCGCGGCGCGGCTGAACTGCCGGATCTTCTCACCGCCTGGAGACACGAACTCGCCAGGCTCGACGCCGCATCGGACCTGGTAGCCCGGGAAGGTGCCGCCAAGTCGGCATCGGCGGCGTACCTGGTGGAGGCCAGGTCGATATCACAGCTGCGGGCCAAGACCGCACCGCTGCTCGCGCGGGCCATCACGACCGCGATGCAGGGCCTGGGGATGGAGGGCGGCCGCTTCGAAGTAGCCCTGGCGATGCGCCAGGAGCCGATGCAAGATGGGCTCGAAGACATCGCGTTTCTGGTAGCCGGCCACCCTGGCAGCATGCCACGGCCTATCGGCAAGGTCGCATCCGGTGGCGAGTTGTCCCGCATTGCGCTTGCCATCGCGGTGACCACCAGTGAGCTTGGCACAGCCCAGACGCTGATCTTCGACGAAGTCGACGCGGGCGTCGGTGGGTCGGTTGCCCAGTCGGTCGGGCGTTTGATGCGGCAACTCGGCCGCGACCGGCAGGTAATGGCCGTCACGCACCTTGCACAGGTGGCAGTATGCGCAGACCACCACCTCGTGGTATCCAAGCAACTGCGTGGCACAACCACACTCAGCACGGTGGAAGTGGTGCGGGGGGAAACACGCGTCGCAGAAATCGCACGCATGCTGGGGGGTGAACGCATCACGGCATCGACAATGGCGCACGCGACAGAGTTGTTGCAGTTGCTGGAATAGTGCCACACTCACAGGCAATGCCATGGAACTAGAACTGATTTTGATCACCGGGATGTCGGGCTCCGGGAAATCGGTCGCTCTGCACGCACTTGAAGATGCCGGTTATTACTGTGTGGACAACCTGCCGCCAGAGTTGCTGCTGCAGTTTGTGAAACTGGTGCAAGAGCGGGAGGCCACCCGGGTCGCGATAGCCATGGACGTCCGTAGTGCCGCCTCGTTGCCACAGGTGCCGGAGCGGTTGCGATCGCTGCGAAACCTGGGTGTGGTGATCAAGTCCATTTTCCTGGACTCGACCACCGATACGCTGGTGCGTCGTTACTCCGAGTCACGGCGCAAACATCCGCTGTCGCAGGTCGACTCCGCCGGTCCGGCCGCCGAGCAGCGGCCCGCGCTGGTGGAGGCCATCGAACTCGAGCGTGAACTGCTGGCAGACCTGCGCGAGCATGCGCAGGTGATCGACACCAGCCTGATACGGCCTTCGCAGTTACAACGGTATGTCCGGTCGCTGATCGTTTTGCCAGGAGGCCACCTGACACTCGTGTTCGAGTCTTTCGCCTTCAAACGCGGCATCCCCAGCGATGCGGACTACGTGTTCGATGCGCGCATGCTGCCCAATCCGCACTACGAGCCCGAGCTGAAAGCGCTTACCGGGCGCGACGAACCGGTGATTGCGTTCTTCTTGCAGCATCCGGAAGTGCACAAGCTCATGCTGCATATCGCGCAGTTCCTGGACACCTGGCTGGACTCGCTCGTTAACGACAACCGCAGCTACGTGACCGTCGCCATCGGTTGCACGGGCGGCCAGCATCGCTCGGTCTACCTGGTCGAAGAGCTGACGCGCCTCTTCGCCGACCGCTGGACAACCCTGTGCCGCCACCGGGAACTCGACGCAACACCAGGGCGCTACCCCTCGACTTCGTTCGGCTGGCTGCAGGCCTGAGCCGACAGGATCTGGCGAACCGGGGCCGGCAGTCCGAGCGCAGGCCATTGGTCGGCAGTGAACCATTGGCCCGCCGCCCGCCGCAAGGACATCTTCGGCAAAACCACACGGACAGGATGCAAGTACAGGTCCTTGTGGGTCAACACATGCTTGAACGGGGCGAGGTCCTCGATCGCGACCTTGTGCGAATCCGGGATCACTTCCAGCATCGCTTCCCGGCTATCGAACCAGGGCATGCAGTACAAGCCCGCCCATACACCGGGAACAGCCCTGCGTTGCAACCAGACGGTGCCGTCCCGGCCGTGTGCCCACAAAAGCCAGACCGAATGCGCGCTGCGCCTGAGTGTCCGGGTCTTGACCGGAAACTGCTCCGGTGTGCCACGTTGCCGGGCTTGGCAGACATCGGCGACAGGACACTTCCCGCACAAAGGCCTCCGCGCAAGACAGACAGTTGCACCGAGATCCATCATCCCTTGGGTATACCGGGGCATCGTCTCGCGGAATGCGGTTCGTGGCAGAAGTTCGTCGGCCGCAATCCACAACTTGCGTTCGTTGGCCTGCACCGCGAGGTCATCTGCAAACGCCAGCACCCGGGTCACCACGCGTTTTACATTCGCATCGAGAATCGCCACCCGCTCCCCGAAACACAACGATGCGATGGCTGCGGCTGTGGACCGGCCGATGCCCGGAAGCATCTGCAATGCCGCTGCTTCGGACGGAAAGGATCCACCATGCCGCTGGACCACTTCCTTCGCACATTGATGCAGATTGCGGGCCCGACTGTAATAACCCAATCCGCTCCACAAACCCATGACTTCGTCCAACGGTGCCGCGGCAAGCGCCGAAACTGTCGGCAGCCGCGCCAGGAAACGCGTGAAATACGTCAGTACCGTGGCGACCTGGGTCTGTTGGAGCATGACTTCCGACAACCAGACCCGGTAGGGATCGCGGGTGTTTTGCCAGGGCAAGTCATGGCGCCCGCTGTGCGATTGCCACGACACGACCCGGCTGGCGAAGTGCTGCAGGGGAACGACCAAGGTGTTCAGGAACCTGCCGCAATGCTTGCGTGCGCATCGGTACGGCGGACTTCGCGCACGCGGATGAGGTAGTTGGTCAATTCATCCAGCTTGGATTGCAGTTCGTTGAGCATTGTCTCCTGCGCTTCAATCTCGCCAATGCGGTCGTTCAGTCCGCCGGTTGCCTGCTGGATCCGGTCGATCGCCTCGATTCTGCGTCCGAAGTTGCGTCGCCGCTCACGCAACTGGGCGTCAAGTTGGGCCGCCGCGGTCTTGCTCCAGAGTTCCACGTCGCCCATGGCCGCTTCATGGATGGTGCGCAGGCGCGATGCCAAGGCCCGCACCAGGCGGTCGGAGAAATCGGCCTGCGCCAAGCGGAAGACATTCGTGACACCCAGGTATTGCACATGGCCGCGCTCCACCTGGTCGAGATCCTGCAGGTAGGTGGTCAAATCCGGCTGGGTTGGCGCTTGAAGTGAAAACCCGTGTTCACCGTTGAGCTGACGAAACGTGGCCGCCAGCATCGAATGGATCTCGGCGCAAAGCCCCTGCACCCGCCGAAATACCGCGCGCAACCGGTCGAAGGTCTCGCTATAGGACTTCTTGACCCCGAGCTTGAAGCCTTTTTGTTGCAAGGCCGCATTCAACTGCGCCATCTCGTTCTTGAGCGCTGCGCCGCTGAGGCTGTCGAACACCTCTCGAAGCAGCTTCAAATGAACCGAACGCACCGCATGGATCTTGGCCCCACTCAGGTCGAACTCGGCCTGCTCCTGGGTGATGCGGGTGCGCATGTGCTTGATGACCGACGCGTTCTTGCCCTGCAGTCCCTTGAGTTCACTCATCTGCTCCGACAGATCGCGCCGCCGGATGTTGATCACACGCCCGCTTTCCTGGCGCAGGCTGGAGATGCCGGTGGCGACAACCGCCCCCAGGACTTTTTGGCGCTGGCCCATGATGCCTTCGCCCAGCGCCCGCTCAAGATCCGGCAAGCGGCTGGCTTTCAGCAAGGCGGCGTCATCCGTCACCTTGGCGACCAGGCCTTTCTGTGCCGATACGGGAATCACGTTGCCGATCGGAATACCCAGGATTTCGGCTGTCGAAGCGCATTGGCGCTCCATCTGCGACTGCACCTGGGCGGCGGAGCTCAGGGCGTCCCACAGGGTGTCGATCTTGTTCAGCACCACCAGGCGTGCATCTGCCTCTTCCGGGTCGACGATCAGGTGCTCACGCCAAATGGCAAGGTCGGACTTGGTGACACCAGTGTCAGCCCCCAGGATGAACACCACCGCCTGCGCCTGCGGCAGCAGACTGACCGTGAGTTCGGGTTCGGCACCGATCGCATTCAGGCCGGGCGTATCGAGAATGACCAAACCCTGCTTGAGCAAGGGGTGGGCAATATTGATCAACGCGTGGCGCCAGCGGGGTACTTCCACCAGGCCCTGGGCGTCCACCCTTGGGTTGTCATCGGGGGTTTCGTTGTGCCACAGTCCGAGCGCCCGGGCATCGTCCTTCGTGACCTGGCGAGTCTGCGCCACCATCTCCAGCGCCGCGGCAAGTTGTTGCGGATCGTTTACATCCAGATCGACGCGTGTCCATTTTTCGGGCGCCATGCGCCACTCCATCAGTGCCTGCGGCTGGAGACGCGTTTCGATAGGAAGCAAGCGCAGGCAGGGCGGTACGTCGGCGTCGTAACCCATCTCGGTTGGGCACATGGTGGTGCGCCCGGCACTGGCCGGCATGATCCGGCGCCCATAACCCGCGAAGAATATGGCGTTGATCAGTTCTGACTTGCCACGCGAGAACTCGCCGACAAAAGCCACCATGACCTTGTCGGCGCGGACCTGGGTTTCGAGGCGTCGCAGGCGTTCTTCGACCCCCGCGTCGAGCAGGTCACGATCCTTCATCCACTCGGCAAGCAGCTTCAGGCGCAAGCCGAACTCGCGCCGCCAGGCCCCGTGCTGATCAAATTGCTCGTTGAATGAAGTGCTCAAAGTTACCCCGCAAGAGTTTCAATATAGCATTGCGGCGCAATTTCGTTCTCAAAATCTCTGGCAGGTGTGGCAGAAAAAGGTCGACCGTTGGCCCTGACGAATCGATTTGACGACCCCGCCGCACACCCGACAAGCATCGCCGGCGCGCCCGTAAACCATGGCCTCCAGTTGAAAATGGCCGGCGTCTCCGTTCGCGTTTGAAAAGTCGCGCAAGGTGCTCCCCCCCCGATCAACGGCGCGTGCCAGCACCTCCCGGATGGCCAGGTGCAAGCGTGCCGTGCGTGGCCGACTCAGGCTGTTGGCGCGCACGGTCGGCCGAATGCCCGCCATGAACAATGCCTCGCAGGCATAGATGTTTCCTACGCCGACGACCACATCTCCGGCCAGCAGCACCTGCTTGATCGCGGACCGGCGCGCCTTCAGCCCGCGCTGGAAGGCTGACAGATCGAACTCCTGCGACAACGGTTCCATGCCCAGTCGGCCAAGGAGCTTTGTCGCCGCTTCGGATTGCTCGCCGTGCGCAAAGACTACCGCTCCGAACCGACGCGGATCATGCAGCCGAAGGGTGCCGAGCGACGTCACCAGATCGAAATGGTCGTGCCTGCCAGCGACTGGTGGCGTGGCCGAAAAACCCAGACTCCCCGACATCCCCAGATGCAGCATCAGCAAACCGGAATCGAGATCGAGCAGCAGATATTTTCCACGGCGACGCACCTGCCGAACATGCCGGCCCACCAGATCGGATGGCTGGCACCCCATTGGCCAGCGTAGAGGTTTTCCGAGGCGAACAGCTTCGATTCGCGCGCCTTGAATGCGATTCGCGAAACTCAGACGGGTGACTTCAACTTCCGGCAGCTCGGGCATGGTCAATCTGGGCGTGGCAGCGTTGGTGCATGGCTTGGATTATTATGGTTTCATGAACCGAACCCCACGTTTCGCTGCCCTCATCGTGTCTGTGGCGCTGCTGGCTGCGTGCCCGCTGCATGCGCAAGAGGCCCAGCCCAAACCAGGCGCCGACCCGAAGTCCGCGCTGGACGGCGAACTTTTCTACCAGCTATTGCTCGGTGAGGTCAACGCCCTGGGCGGCGAACCCGGCCTGGGCTTCCAGCTCATTCTCGACGCGGCCCGCAAGACCGGCGACCCGCGCCTCTACAAGCGGGCGACCGAAATTGCGCTGCAAAGCCGATCCGGTGAATCCGCCTTGCAGGCGGCTCGCGCCTGGCGGCAGGCCGCACCGGCTTCACGCGAAGCCAATCGATACTTGTTGCAAATCCTCGTCGGTCTCAATCGCCTGCAAGAAGCGCAAGAACCGCTGAAACGGGATTTGGCAGGTGCAGACCGCTCCGAACGGATGGCGGCCATCAACAACATGCCGCGCCAGTTTGCCCGCTCGTCGGACAAGAAACTTGCGCTGAGCCTGGCCGAGATGGCGCTGGCGGATTACCTCGCGAGCCCGGAGTTCGGCGCGCCGGCCTGGACGTCGATCGGCAGAATGCGTATCGACGCCGCCGACATGGCTGGCGCGATAGACGCCGCGCAGCGCGGGCAGGGCATCGACGCCACAGCCGACGGCCCGGCGCTTTTGGCCCTCTCGCTGATGGATCCCAAACTTCCGCAAGCCGAGGAGATCGTCAAGAAGTACCTGCTGGGCCAGGCGCGTACCGAAATTCGCATGGATTACGCACGTGTGCTGCTCAATACACGCCGGTATGCCGAGTCCGCGGCGCAACTGAATCAGATCACCAGCGAAAAGCCGGACTATGCACCAGCCTGGTTGATCCGCGGCATTCTGGAATTGCAGAACAAGCAGGCTGCCATTGCCGAGCAGTCGCTGCGCCGGTTCATTCAGCTCGAGGCTGCCATGGCGGCCGCGGAGCGGGAGACAGAGGAGGCCAGGCGAGGCCTCACACAGGCTTTGCTGTCGCTGGCTGAAATCGCAGAGAAGGAACTGGATTACCCCAAGGCCAAGGGATGGCTGGACCGCATCGACAACGCCCAGGACATGATCGGAGTGCAAAGCCGGCGAGCGGCGATTGTTGCCCGGCAGGGCCAGATCGCCGAGGCGCGTGCCATGCTGAAGGCGTTGCCCGAGCGCAATGCGGCCGACGCGCGGGCCAAGGTCAGCGCCGAGGTGCAGCTATTGCGCGATCTCAAGCAATACCAGCCCGCCTATGACCTGTTGCGGGACGCGCTGGCACGCACTCCGGAGGATCTGGATTTCTTGTATGACCAGGCCATGATGGCCGAAAAACTCGGTCGCCTGGACGAAATGGAACGCCTGTTACGCCAGGCCATTGCTGCCAAGCCAGACTACCACCATGCGTACAACGCCTTGGGTTACTCACTCGCGGACCGTAATCTCCGCCTGCCTGAAGCACGCCAGCTGATCCTGAAGGCGCTCGAATTTGCACCTGGCGACCCGTTCATCTCGGACAGCCTGGCCTGGGTCGAGTTTCGCAGCGGCAACCTGCCTGAAGCACTTCGAATTCTGCGCCAGGCCTTCAAGGACAAGCCCGACGCCGAAATCGCAGCGCACCTGGGTGAAGTACTCTGGATGGTCGGCGAGCGGACACAGGCCGTCGCGATCTGGAGAGAAGGCATGGCCCTGAATGCGGACAACGAAACGCTGCTTGAAACACTCAAGCGTCTGCGCGTGCGGCTGTGATCACACGCCTCGTCAGTCTGATATGGGTACTCACCCTGGCCTTGTCACTCGGAGCATGCGCGACCGCCGCGCGGGATGTCGACCCGGCCACCGACAACTGGGCTGGGCGGTTGTCGGTGCGTGTCGAGAACGACCCGGTCCAGTCCTTCAGCGCCGGCTTTGACTTGCAGGGCAGTTCACGCAGTGGGCGTCTGACGCTCTTTTCGCCGCTCGGCGGGACGGTGGCGCAGCTGATCTGGTCCCCCGGACAGGCCCTGCTGCAGTCGGGCGGGAAAGACCAATCCTTTGATTCACTCAGTGCGCTGACGCGGCAGGCCATGGGTGCGGAACTGCCCATCGACGGCGTCTTTTCGTGGCTCGCCGGCAAATCGGCAAGTGCCGACGGCTGGACTGTCGAGTTGCAGGACCGTGCAGGCGGCCGGTTGGTCGCGCGACGCACCAGTCCCGCGCCGGGCGTTGAGCTGCGGCTCATTCTGGACTAGTCCCGCCTCACCCCTCCTGAGCATGATCGCGCTGTTCGACGTCCCTGCGCCAGCCAAACTCAACCTGTTCCTGCATATCACCGGCCGCAGAGAAGACGGCTACCACCTGCTGCAATCCGTTTTTGCGCTGATCGACTGGTGCGACACCCTGCATTTCGAGCCAAGACAGTTCGGCGCCATCAGTCGGCAGGACCTCGGCCAGGCTTTGCCTGCCAACGACCTGGTCATGCGCGCCGCAACAGCCCTGCAATTGGCCAGCGGCACAGCCCTTGGCGCCCATATCAGCATCGACAAGCAAATACCGGCCCAGGCCGGTATGGGCGGCGGATCTTCGGACGCTGCCACCTGCCTGCTGGCACTGAACCGCCTGTGGGGCCTGGGCCTTTCGGTGGAAAAGCTGTCGAGAATCGGTTTGACACTGGGCGCGGACATCCCGTTCTTCTTGTCCGGGCGCAACGCATGGGTCGAAGGCGTGGGCGAAAACATCACGCCTGTCAACCTGGACCCTCCTGGCCGCTACCTCGTCGTCAAGCCGCCGACGGGACTTGCGACACAGCGCATCTTCGCGGACAACGGGCTAGTGAGAGACACCAAAACTGCTACACTCTCAGGCTTTGCTGAGGACCCAAAAGGCTTTGGACGCAACGATCTTCAAGCCGTTGCTCAACGCCTGTGCCCTGACGTTACTCAGGCGCTCCAATGGCTCTCTGACATGGGTCTGGAAGGCCGGATG
>JANOUM010000777.1:0-5529 GCA_031416855.1 Rhodoferax sp.
CACGCTGCTGGAGCTGCCGCACCGTGGCCCGCTGGTGGGGTACGCCAAGAGCGACATGGATTACGCCACCACCATCGTACGCAACTTCCTGCACAGCGCCTACATGGTGCCCTTGTGGCAGCAATTGCAGGCTTGTGGCGATGCGGCGCTGGCGGCCAATGCCGCCAAGTCACAGAAGGAGGCCCGCTACCACCTGCGGCATGCACGGGACTGGCTGGTTCGCCTGGGCGACGGCACGGACGAATCCCATGCACGCATGCAGGCAACGATCGAGCACCTGATGCCGTACACGCAGGAGTACTGGACCATGACCGCGCTGGAGCGAGAAGCCCGGCAGGCCGGAATCCAGGTCGACTGGACGGAGCTGGCCGCCGACTGGAACGCGCTGGTCGACGACGCCCTGCACGAGGCGACCCTGCAGCGCCCGTCCGCCACCGGCTACCTGACCGAAGGCAAGACCGGTGTGCATTCCGAGCACCTCGGATTTCTGCTGGCCGAGATGCAGAGCCTGGCGCGCGCGCACCCCGGTGCCACCTGGTAGGGTGATGGACACGCCGCTGGACGAAGTCTGGGCCGCGCTCGACACCGTGGTGGATCCGGAAATCCCGGTGGTGACGCTGCGCGAGCTCGGTATTTTGCGCGACATCCGCGTCGGCCCGCAGGGGCTGGAGGTGGTCATCACTCCCACTTACAGCGGCTGTCCTGCGATGGAGCAGATGGTTGACGATGTGCGCACCGCATTGCACGCGCACGGGTTGCACGGGACGGTCGTCACCCAGCTGGCGCCGGCCTGGACCACCGACTGGATCAGCGACGGGGCACGCGAAAAGCTGCGCGCCTATGGCATTGCGCCGCCGCAGGCGGCATGGGTGCCGTTGGCACGAAGCGGCGACGAAACTGCACACGAGCGGGTCTTGCACTTCATGCCCCGCGCCGCGGCCGGGCCGGCTGCCGTGGCCTGCCCGTGCTGCGGCTCACTGGACACGGTCGAGTCCTCGCGCTTTGGGTCCACGGCATGCAAGGCCCTGTACAAATGCCTGAGCTGTCGGGAACCGTTCGACTACTTCAAGCCCTACTGACGCGTCATCCCGGAGAAGCCCCCCATGTCTGCCGTCCAATTCCACGAACTGTCCGTCAAGCGGGTCAGCCGCGAAGCCGCCGGCTCGGTGGCCATCACCTTCGATATTCCAGCTGCCGCACGGGGTACATTCCGGTTCGAGCCTGGCCAGTACCTCACGCTGCGTGCCCTGGTCGACGGGCAGGACCTGCGCCGCACCTATTCGATCAGCAGTCCGCGCAGCCGTCTGGCACGGCTCGGCGAACTGGAGATCGGCATCCGGCCCGTGGAAGGTGGTCTGTTCTCCAACTGGGTGACCAGCCATGTCCGCCAGGGTGACCGGTTGCAGGTGATGGCACCCGACGGTCGCTTCACGGTCAGGAAACAGCGCGCCATCCACCGCGTCGGGTTCGCGGCGGGATCGGGCATCACCCCGATCCTGTCGATCGCCGCGACCACGCTCGAGGAGCAACCGGCATCCAAGTTCACGCTGGTGTATGGCAACCGCCGAATGGCCAGCGTGATGTTCAACGAACCCCTGCAGGACCTCAAGGATCGTTACCCAGACCGCTTCACGATGGTCCACATCCTGTCGCGCCAGGCCCAGGAGGTGGACCTGCTGCAGGGCCGCATCGACGGCAACAAGGTGCGCGAGCTGATCGCGACCCTGTTGCCGGCTGCCAGCATGGACGAGGTGTTCATCTGCGGCCCGGAGGCGATGATCAATGCCTGCGAAGCCGCGCTGGTGGCGGCCGGCGTGCCCGCCAGCCGTGTTTACACCGAACGCTTCACCACCAGTGCCGACGTGGCGGCCAAGGTCCAGGCAGACACCGACACCGGCCCCGCGCGGGCGCGCACAACCCGAAACATCCGCCTGAGCGTGGTGCTCGATGGCAAACAGCATGACATGGCCCTGGGCGCCGACGAGCACGTGCTCGACGCCGCACTGAATGCGGGGCTGGACCTGCCGTTCTCCTGCAAGGGCGGGGTGTGTTGCACCTGCCGCGCCAAAGTGCTGCGGGGCAGCGTGTCGATGGACCGCAATTTCGGCCTCGACGCCACGGAAGTGGAGCAGGGTTTCGTGTTGAGTTGCCAGGCCCGGGCGACCAGTCCGGAACTGGTGGTGAGTTTTGACGATCGCTGAGCGGCGCAAGCGCACGCTGCTCGCCGCGGGGTCGCCCCCACTTGGCGCGGCCGGCTGCGGCAGCTGTACGGGGGGCGTCAATCAGGCCGTGTGCCCACCGCTTCGGCGCGAACCGCGTGATTCCAGCCAAACGGGCCACGCAACCAGACAGCAGTTTTCTTCTTGTCCGCGACACCTGTACCCTAGGGAAAACGCGGCCACCCAATGATGCGTGCAGGCAACATAATTGATGACTTCCCGCAATCAGGAGATAAGCGATGAAACGTCAACTTACCCAGGTCGTATTGGCCGCCGGCCTGATCTGTTCCGCCTCGGCCACCCTGGCGCAGGCGATCACCCTGAAAGTGCAGCACTTTCTGAATGCGCAGTCGATCCAGCACACCGTCATGCTCAAGACCTGGTGCGACAACATTGCCAAGGACTCCAGCAACCGGTTGAACTGTCAGATTTTCCCGTCGATGCAACTGGGTGGGACTGCGCCCCAGTTGTACGACCAGGCCCGCGACGGTGTGGCCGATGTGGTCTGGACCTTGCCCGGATACAGCGCCGGGCGTTTCCCGAAGATGGAAGTGTTTGAACTGCCTTTCATGATGACGAATGCCGAAGCCACCAGTCGCGCTGCGTGGGACTACTACGAGGCGCATGCCAAGGAGGAATTCAAGGACGTGAAGATACTTGCAGTGCACGTGCATGGTCCTGGCAATATATTTACCTCCAAAAAGCAGATCAAGACGCTGGCCGACATCAAAGGGCTGAAGTTGCGTGCACCGACACGCCTCACAACCAAATTGCTTGCGACCCTCGGCGCCACACCCGTCGGCATGCCAGTGCCACAAGTGCCTGATGCGCTTGCCAAAGGCACGATCGACGGCGCCGTGATTCCTTACGAAGTCGGGCCAGGCCTCAAGATCGACGAGTTGGCAAGGTTCACAGCCGAGCCTGACCGTACCATGCCTGCGCTTTACACCACCGTGTTCGTGGTGCCCATGAACAAGGCAAAGTACGACTCGCTGCCGGCTGACTTGAAGGCCGTCATCGACAAGAACTCCGGGCGCGAGTTCTCCGCATTCCTGGGCAGGACACAGAGCGGCAACGACGTTCCGGGAAAGGAAAAGATGATCGCTGGTGGCCACCAGATCACCGTGATCGAGAAGGCGGAACTGGAAGCCTGGCGCAAGGCCTCGTCGCAAATTGACGACGAGTGGATCGCCGACATGAACAAGCGCGGCATGGACGGTACGGGCCTGGTCAAGGACGCGCAAGCGCTGATACGAAAATACACCAAGTAGGCCTGGCCATGGTGTCGGCACGAAAAGGAGGGCCCCCTCCTTTTTTTGCGCCCCTGATGCGCCAGTGCGCGACTTGACGTCCCAACTGGGAGACTGACCTTGCATCGAATGCTTTCCTCCCTGGCGAAGGCGTCCGCCACTGTCGCGGGCCTTTTGCTGACCTTGATCACCGTGGTCACCTGCGGCAATTTGATCCTGCGCAACACAAGCGGCGGTTCGATGGCAGGTGCGTTCGAAATCACCGCCGTGTCCACCGGCGCAGCGATTGCCCTGTTCATGCCGCTGTGCCAGTTTCGCCAGGGACACATCATTGTGGACTTCTTCACATCCGGCCTCAGCGCTGCCACCAATGGCATCCTGGATCGGCTAGGTGCATTGACGCTGGGGCTGGTATTCGCTCTGCTCGCTTGGCGTACTACGCTCGGTGGGGTCAGTGCCTACCTGGCACACACCGAGACCATGTTGATGGGATTTCCCGAGTGGATCGTCTACGCTGCCATGGTGCCTCCGTTTGCACTTTCCGCGCTGATCGGCTTCTGGCAAGCGGTCTGCAGCTTTGATTACCTGGTGCAATCCAAACCATGAGCCCATTTGCCCTGACCGGCGTTATCTTCGGGGGCATGCTGCTGTTCATGGCAGCGCGTTTTCCGATTGCCATCAGCATGTTCCTTGCTGGCTCCATTGGTTATGTCGCCCAGGCAGGATGGGGAGCATTTTCCAGTTTTTTGAATGCGCAGGCATTTGCCCGGTTCGCGGGCTACGACCTGTCCGTCATTCCCCTGTTCATCCTGATGGGCAACTTTGCCACCCATGGCGGAATCAGCAAGTCATTGTTCTCCTTCGCCGCGAGTGTCATGGGGGGGTTCAGGGGTGGCTTGGCCATGGCGACCGTCCTGGCCTGTGCGGCGTTTGGCGCCATCAGTGGCTCGTCGGTTGCCACGGCCGCCACGATCACTGGCGTCGCCTTGCCGGAAATGCGTCGCCATGGTTATTCGGGCCGTCTGGCCACCGGCACGCTGGCTGCGGGTGGCACCTTGGGAATTCAGCTGCCCCCTTCGGTGGTGCTTGTGATCTACGCGATCCTGACCGAACAGAACATCTCCAAATTGTTCGCCGCTGCGGTGGTGCCGGGCATTATTGCCATGCTGGGTTACATGGTCGCCGTGGCGGTGTATGTGCGTCTATCGCCGGGTCAGGCTCCAGAAGTCGACACGGACCGTGAGCCGATGACCTGGCGCAAGGTGCTAGGTGTGCTGCCGATTCTTGTGATCTTTACCTCGGTGTTCGGCGGCATTTATGGCGGCTTGTTCACCCCCACCGAAGGCGCTGCGGTGGGGGCAGCCCTGACACTCATCACCGGCGTCATGAAACGGGAAATGACTTGGCGCGGTTTTCAGGCGTCGTTTTTGAACACCGCCACCAGCGCCGCGCTGATTTTCCTGATCTTCATGGGTGCCGACCTGATGAATGCGGCGCTCGCCATGACGCAGGTGCCCAACCAGATGGCTGCAGTAGTCGGCAGCTGGGGGCTTTCGCCGCTACTGGTGGTTTCGGCAATTCTCCTGTTCTATGTGTTGCTGGGGGCCGTGATGGACGAGATGTCCATGCTGCTGCTGACCATACCAATATTCTTTCCGTTGGTGATGGTGCTCGATTTCGGCATGCCCAAGGATATGGTGGCGATCTGGTTTGGCATCCTGGTGCTGATGACCGTGGGTTTTGGCCTGGTCGCGCCCCCGGTGGGGCTCAATGTGTACATTGTCAATGGCCTTGCGGGCGACGTGCCAATGTCCGAGAGCTACCAAGGCGTCATGCCATTTCTGATCAGCGATGTGCTGCGTACACTCCTGTTCCTGTTTTTCCCTATCGTGCCTCTATGGTTGGTGCGGTACGTGGGCTAAGGGAGACGGAAATTGCCAATATCCCACTGTCATGCCGGGCTTGATGAGCCTGCCCCGGACTCCGATCCGGGGGCATCCAGTGCAGTTGGCGCACTGGATTGCGGATCGAGTCCGCAATGACAGGCGGAGAAAAGTGGT